>JBBSXH010000030.1:0-8522 GCA_038045865.1 Nanobdellota archaeon | reverse complement strand
GTGGAGCAAGCCAGACAGGTGAAACAGGCGGAGATGTTTGTCAAAAATGTGCTAGTGATTGTGTTCATTTATATGCAGGGCCTTGTTTAGATGATGAAAAATTAAGTGTTAAGAAAAAAGAATGTGAAACTTGTGAAAAATGTTATGGAGAACCTATTATGGGAGATTCTGGAGAGGGTTGGGAATGTATTGTTGATGTTGAATGTGGAGATGCTTCTGCAGAGTTTGGAGATGAACCTGGAACAGGAGAAGGAATTGTTGCAAATATTGGAAGTGCTATTGGAAATGTTTTTGAAGGAATAGGAAATTTCTTTAAAGGAATTTTTGGTGGAGAAGAAACAAAATCTGAATAAATAAAATTATTTATTTTTGTTAGTAATTGGATAAACGATTTAATATTTTTATGAGACGATTAATCTTGATATGATATTGCTATAACCAGTTTAATGTTTATTATTATTGATATTTTATCTTTTAGTTTTCTCAAGAATTCTTACTATAATCAAATGTATAATTGAAAATACAAAACTAAATATTGTAATAATATAAATAAATCTCTTAAGATTTGAAGGAACAATAATACTTAGGGTAAGTGCAATAAAACTTAGAATAAACGGAATTATTGGATGAGGTTTTCTTGAAATTATTTTTCTTTTTTCTAAATTTTTTATCCAGTTTGTGAAATTCATTTTATCTTTTTCTTTTTAATTTCTTTATGATTATATACCCAACTATTATTATTCCACATAATAATATTGCTAGGATTGTAAACATTTTTTCATTTTGTTGTATTAATGCTTGATTTTGTCCAAATGCATATCCAAGCCAGATTAGGATTAAACTCCAGATTCCTGCACCTAATGATGTATATGCTGTGAACTGAGCTAAATTCATTTTTGCAAATCCTGCTGGGAGTGAGATTAATTGTCTTATTCCTGGAATTAATCTTCCTATGAAAGTTGTGATATGTCCATGATTTTCAAAATATTTTTCTGTTTTTTCTATACTTTCTTTGCTGATAAATAAAAATTTTCCATATTTATCAACGAGTTTTTCAGCAGTTTTTCTTCCTAAAAATAAAGCAAGATAATAATTAATAAAAGCTCCTGCTAAACTTCCAATTATTGCAGAAAGAAAAACAAGATAAAAATTCATTTTTCCTTGAAAAATTAAATATCCTGCTGGAATTAAAACAATTTCACTTGGAAATGGGATAAAAGATGATTCAATTGTCATTAAAACAAATATTCCAAAATATCCCATGTTTCCAATTATTGAAACAAGCCAGGTTGCGAATGAAGATAAAATACCCATAAAAGAAATATGAAGTTTTGATTTATAAATTGTTGGTAGTGTTGTAAATCTAAAAATTAAGGAAGATAAAATCATAACTCTAATTTTTCATTTTGTTAATAGTGTTACAAGCTTAATAAAAGGGATTAGTTATTTTCAAAGCTAGGAAAATTAAATGTAAATTGGTTATGATTAGTAAATTATACTCATCATTTGCATAACTTAAAAAATTAATTGTTTAACTTAAAAGACATAAGCCCTATTGGGTAAGAATTATATGATATTAACTAGGGATTTGAAATTATTAACCTAATTGAAAAAATAATTTTATCTCGTAGTCACAATTATCCCCTCTTTTGTTTTTATGAAAGTATGTTCTGCTTGTGCAACAGGATGATGAGATTCTTCAATTAGTTGAGGAAATTCATGAAGTATTTTTTCCTGAACCATTTGTTTTACAGAGATTTTTGCTAATGCACCAAACTTTTCTTGAACTTCTCTTAAAGAAAATGGAAGTGTTTTATATTTTTTATAAACATAATCTAAAATTTTTCTTGAGGTTTCACTTCTTGTGTTTTTTGGATTAATTACTCCATAAATATTGCTTGATTCTCCTTCGTAAATCCTGCCTTCTCCTGTTGTTGCAAATGGTTCAATTGCATAAGCTCCTTCTTTTAAATTATTATTATTTGAATTTGCATAATTAGGTATTGTTAAACCTGCATGAATATTGTGTTGTTCTAAAGAATGTCCTGAAAGATTTACAATAGGACTAAATCCTTTGCTTTTGATTGTTTCTTCTATTGTTTTACCTATATCATTTAAAGTTAAATTAGGATTTTGTTTTAATTTATTAAGTGCATTTTCTAATGCAAGTTCTGCTGATTCTATTAATTTTTTGTATTTTTTGTCTGGTGTTAAATCTAAACTAAATGCGGTGTCTGCTATGTAACCATTAACTGCAACTCCTAAATCTATTTTTAAAAGCCCGTTTGCTTTTGTTTCATCATTAAAAGTTGGATGATAGTGTGCAGCAATTTCATTTATTGAAAAATTAACTGGAAAAGCAGATATTGCTCCTAAATCTTCTATTTTTTTGTGTATTTTATTTGCAAGTTCTACTAAAAGCATGTTTGGTTTAATTATTTCTTTAGCATAAGCTACAACTTGTTTTGCAATTTCTCCTGCTTTCTTATAGTCTGCTAACTCTTGTTTTTGCATTTTGTTATTTAATTTTTAGTTAGTAATGTGTAAAACGATTTAAGCTTTGCTGATGAGAAGATTAAGTTTTGGCTTATTTCTTCTATTTTGTTTTGTTATATCTTATTAATAATTTCCTATTAATTTTTAGTTTTTATACTATATAAATCTTTAAAACATAAGAAAAATTTGAGATTTTATGATAAAAGATGTTTGTAAAGAACATTATAAGGGTTTTTTGAAAACAAGCAAGAGGATTCTTGGAGAAGCAGGTGCTGTTTTTAAAGGAGTTTATGATATTGTTAAAGACATCGGTTATTTATTAAAAAATCCATCTATGAATGCCTTTAAAATTAGAGATTATGATGAACTTTCTCAACAATATACTGATGGTATTAATACAAATACTGATAATAGGGGCATGATTCAAGATTTAGGAATAAAAATTGGAAAATTATCTCATGAAAAAAGCGAATTAGAAAAAAAAATAGAAGAAAATCCCATTTATAAAAAAGTTTTGAATGAAAGAGATGATTATAAAAAACAAACAGAAGATAGAGGTAAATTGATAGATTATTTAAAATATGATAAAAAAGGATTAATTAATATAATAAATCAAGTGTTAGATAAGACTCCTGAATCTTTAATTAGTTTTCTTCAGAACGATGCTTATTTTTCAAAACAACCTCTTTTATTTGTTAATTCTCATGGGATTATAATTGGTTCTACAGAAGCTTTAAAGAAAAAATTAAAAATAAATTATGATTTGACTGGAAAAAATTGTTATGATATTTTAAGAGAAAGATATCCTGCATTAAAAACTGATTTAGAATTAAAGAGTTTTTTTAATACCTATAATGCTAGAGATTTTAATACTACTTTTAAAGATGGAAAAAATGAGACAAATTTACATATTCTTAAACAAGAACCAGTACTTTTGAAAAATTTAGATTTAAAAGGTATTGGAAGAGATAAGATAATAAATCCTATTGCATTTATTCCTGTTCTTGTGTATCCTATTGGGACTATGAAAAATTTTATTGGAAAAAGTAAAAGTTTAGATAGGTTAGTTGCACAACACAAAAAAGTTTATTATGAATTAAATATGACTCATAAATGGACTCCTGATGAAATATATGCAAAAGAAAATGAGCTTGGTTTTGATTATTTAGTAGAACAAGATAAGATTTTAACTAAAATTAAAAAAGCTAGAGAAAAAAATCAGAAAGGAAAAATTTAATTCTTCTTTATTTTATTTTTCTCTCTTTAGGCATAAAATTTGCAATTCTTTCTCCAGTTGATTTACCGCATCCAATAAATTCATTATCATTTTTTAAAATCTTGTAAGCTTTGTCTGATTTGATATCTAAATCATTTCCTTTCATCCAGTCTTCTGCTTGTTTGTCTGTTAATTCTAAGATATTTTTTGTTATTTGTTCTTTTAGTATCTGTATTCCATCAAGAGTTAATCTTATTCCGTCAGTTTCTATTTTAGCAAAATATAATCCTGCATTTTCAATTCTTAGATTTGTATCAAGGGTGCTTAATTCCTTTACTGAAAGATTACCTGAAAATAATCTTAATTTATCTTGTCCAAATTGAAGTATTAGATAAGGAAGTTCTTTTATTCCATATTGCTCCTTAAGTTGAGCAATTATTTTCTTTTTTTGAGGGGAGAATAGGGATTTCATTTTAAGGTTAGTATATAAAAATAGATTTTTTCTCCAAAGATGATTTTATTACTTTTCTTATGTTTTTTTATTATTTTTATAAGTTTTTTCTCTAATCTTTTATTAAACTTTATATTAAACCATAATATCATTGCATTTTTAATAGCTCTAAAAGCAATTTTCTCATTTGGATAAATATAATTTGTGTTAATTTTCTTTTCAACAATAACTTTAAATTTTTTAAGTAAATTTTCAATAAATTTACTTTTATTTTCTATATCTTTATCAAAATCTTTTTTCGTGTCTAATTTGCCTATTATTGTTTCAAAATCAGAATTATTATAACAGGTTATAAACACAAATTTAGTATTTCTATTCATTGCCTTTTTTACTAATTTTATAAATTTGAAGTTTATTGTGGGCCATGCAAGAAGAATAACATCAAATTTTTTCTTTTTTCTTAAAAATTTTTCTAAACTTTGATTTACAAACTTTATATTTCTTTTTCTGTGTTCTTTAAAATAATCTTTTAATCTTTTATCGCTATCAAGAGCTATCACTTCTTTGGCATATTCTGAAAGAGGAAAAGAAAGTCTGCCAACCCCTGTACCAATATCTAAAATTGTTTTACCCTTTATATTAATATTATTTAAAATAGTTTTAATCTCTTTTTTTTCTAAATCATAATATTTACAATCTTCAACAAATGCTTTTAAAAATTCTTTAGGTTTCATTTTAAATTTTTAAACTCCTTTTTCATAAACTCATTAACTTCTATTTGATAATATTTTCCATAAATTGCTACTCTTGTTCTTGGACGATACATATCTAAAAAATCTACAACATCTGCCCTAAACTCTTTATGTTTAATTCCGGATATTGCTTTTAAAAATATTTCTGGGTGGATAACCGCAGAACACATATTAATGTAATGAAATGGTTTTTGAAATCTTTCTTTGAGAAAATCTAAATCTTTTTTTGATTTTTTTGCAATTAATGCCCAATCATCATCAAACATTTGCCAATAATCACAACCAATTCCTGTGAATAATAATGTAGGTATTTTTTTATCTTCACAAAATTTAGCAAGAGAACCTTCTGGAGCTTTTTTCTCTCCTTTTAGCCAATCCCATAAATATAGGCTTGAATCTTTAATTTTATCAAGGGAGTTAGTTAATTCATCTATAGGCACAGAAGTATATCCTTCTAATGCTAATTGAAAATCATGAAATAAAGCTCCTCCATTATACATAATAATCTCTATATTTTCAATATTTTTCTTTAAATGCTCATGAGCTCCTGTTTTAATAACTGCCCCGCCCATACCTATTATTTTTTTCATTTTAGATTTTTATAAATTTCTTTTTTTAATTTTCTAATTTTTGGAAATTCTGTATAATGAATTGTTTTTATTCCAATACTTTTTGCATTTTTTACATTTGTTTTATTATCATCAATAAATAATGTTTCATTAGATTTTATTTTTAAGTTTTTTAATAATTTTTTAAATGCATTAGGATTATTTTTTCTTATTTTTTGAATATGAGATGCAAATACTTTATCAAAATCTTTAAAAAAATTTATAGATTGATTTGCTTCAAAATGTAGTTTATGTGTATCTGTCAAACATATTATTTGATAATCTTTTTTTAATTTTCTTATTAGATTTAATAATCCCCCGTTAATTATTTTATTTTTAATATATTCTTTTTGATAATCTTTTATCAATTCAGGAATATTTTTGGGTTTTGCTCCTAATAATTCAAATACTTTTTTGATATCTCCTTTTCCTTCTGCCTCTTTTAAATATTCTTCACCTGCTTTTTTATTACCAGATGAATGAACTAATATAGTTACTCCATATTTTTCTTTAATTTTTTTATCTATTTTTTCCCATTCTTCCTCAAATAAAACTCTTCCTGCATCAAAAATTATTGTTTTTTTCATTTTTCTTTTAACCTCATTTTGCAAACAAAAAATCCTTCCAGATTATTATCCTGAGGATAAATCCTATGACATTTTACCATGTCTTTGCTAAATGTTTTGCCTTTCCATTTTGTAATTCCTGGACGGGATTTTATTGGAAGTTTTGTTTCAATTATTTTTAAATTGAGATAAGTATCTAGCAGATGTTGAACAACTTCTTCATTTTCTTCTGGTGCATGAGTACAAGTTGAATAAATCATTTCTCCATCTTGTTTTAATAATTCAACTGCTGATAAAGCAATTTGTTTTTGTTTTTTTGATAGAGATTTTAAAAGAGGTTCACCCCATTCTAAAAGTGTTCTTGGACTTGTTCTTATATTTCCTTCCCCTGAACAAGGAGCATCAACCAAAATTTTATCAAATTTTAAATTTAATTTTTTTAATTTATCATTTAAATGAATTGCATCATGCCTTGTGATTATTGTATTTGTAGCTCCACACCTTTCTAAATTTGCAGAAAGTATTGAAATTCTACTCATGGATAAATCATTTGCAATTATTATTCCTTTATTTTTCATTAAGGCAGCTGCTTGAGAGGTTTTACTTCCAGGAGAAGCACAACAATCTAAGAAAGTATCTTCAGCATTCGGCTGAAGGGCGATAAGGGGCATCATACTTGTAATTTCCTGAACATAATAATATCCGAGTAAATGTTCTTTTATTTTTCCTAATTCTCCTGGTTCAAGAGCACTTTCTATTTGCATTATTTCTTTATGATTTGGAATTTGTTTTATTTTCCAACCTTTAGCTTCTAATCTTTTTTTAAGTTCTTCAGGTGATATTTTAAGAGTATTACATCTAATTGATTTTAAATAAGGAGCATCAATCATTTCAAAGTATTTTTTAACATCATCTTGGTTATTATTAAAGAGATTACTCATTCTTTCTACAAATAATGGTTTTGGCTCATAATTTCTGTTTGACATGTTAAATTTATATTTGAGGATGTTATAAATTATTCGTTTTGTAAATCAGAAGTTACTTTTATACGAAAGTATAATAGTTCTTAACTATACTGACTCATAAATAATACCCTTTAATAAGTTTATACAACAAATATCTTTTTGTTAATTAATGTACTGATACCCTCAAGCTTCCAAAAATTTTATTTTACATTTCAAAACTTGTTGTCACTAACCCTTTTTAGTAATATTATTAATAAGATAGTTTAAAATGGGATTTTATCGAAGATAAAATTGCTAATAATCAGTTTAAGAGGAGTTAAAAACAAATAATTCTAATTAAGAGGGAAGTATTTTGATTTAAGGTACTTAACTTAAATTAGCTATATAATCATAGACTTCTTTTAATATGGTTTTATCCATTTGAGACATATTCAAATCAAGAGCTTCTTTTATTTTTAAGGTTGCAGGTTTTCCTTCTTTTACATCCATTTTTTCAACATCATTAATATTGCATAAAAATACATTTAGTTCAATAGCCATATTTTTCTCTTTGGATTCATATTGATATTTTTTAAAGAATTTTAAACTTTTGATATCTTTTATTTCAATAGTTAGTTCTTCCATTATCTCTCTTTCCAGTGTTTGTTCAATGCTTTCGCCTTGCTTTAAACCTCCTCCAAAAAATCCAAAATCTTTGTCTGTTGGTTTGTCTATAAATCCCTTTCTTCTTTGTAAAATAACTTCTAATTTTTTATTAAATGGGATAATTAAAGCAACTCTTCTTATCTTCAAGCATTCTTCTAAATCTTCTTTCTTTAGAATTAAATATCTAAATTTGCCTTGTCTTAATTCATTTGAAAAGCCAAATCTTGGACAGCAGACAATTATTTCATATCCTGCGTCTTTGATTATTTCCATTGCTGGGATAAAATCAGCATCACCAGAAATTAATATACAAACTTCACATCTTTTTTCTACTAATGTTTTTCTAATCATTTCAGAAGCAATCATAACATCAATTCCCTTTTCTATTTTTATGTTTAATTCTTTTATTTTCTTGAGTTTTCTTTCTTTAACAACTATGCCTTGCTTTTTTAGACTATCTAAAAATTCCATGTGCTTATAATAAATTATTTCATTATCTGAAATATCTGGAACAGCATTGTAATACCTAATTTCTTTTAATTCTAATTGAAATTTATCTGTGATAAACTTTGATAAATTTTTGAAATCTATTTTAGATGGTTTATCAATAAGAGATTTGGAATTGTGATAAAAATTACTACCATCAATAAAAATAATAGCTCTTCTTTTTTCCATAAAAATAAGTAAGCCCGGCATTACCTTGCGGCCATACCGGGGATTTGATAATTGTTATAAGCAATAGTAGTATTTAAATTTTACTTGTTTTGTGGCTACATCCCAAATAGTTTTTGAGGTATGATTTTCATTCAAAAACTAATTGATA
>JBBSXH010000029.1:0-2275 GCA_038045865.1 Nanobdellota archaeon | reverse complement strand
ATGAATCAAATTTTATAGTTAATCAGATAGAACAATTAGAATTAGAAATAAAAATAAAACATTCACTTGAACAACATAGTGAATCAATAGTTAGGTTAAGAGATAATCTAAAAGACAATAAAATTAAATTAGAAAAATTAGAAAATGAATTGATTGAAAAAGAAAAGAGAATTGCAGTAGAACAAGATGAGATTAAAGGTGCAGAAAAAATAAAATCAAAGATTTTTAAATTAGATGTTTGTCCTTTGTGCAAAACAAAAATGACTTTAGAGCACATAACTGAAGTTACATCAAAAGCAGACAAAAAAATAGAAAAATGTAATAAAACAATTGAAAGTTGTCTGAAATATTTAGAAACCATGCATAAGCAAATAAAAGAAACCAAGGAAACAATCTCAGAACAAACTTCTGAAATAAATACAAGAGAAGTGGATATTATTAAAATTAGCAATATTAATGATAAAAAACAGCAGTTGCATAGAAATTCAGTGCAAATTAAAATTTCTGAATCAGAACTTGATTTGCTTGAAAAAAACAAAAAAGAAACAGAAAACAAATTTTCGAAAATTACATTAAGTGAAGAAAATTATGAAAATTTAAAATTAGAGGTAAATGAGTTAGCAAGAAGTGAAGAAAGAAATTTAGGGATAGAAATAACAACCAAGCAAAGAGAGCTTGAAAGAATTAAATTAGCCATAAAACAAATTTTAAGAGATAAAGAATCTATAAGAGACAATGCAATTGGAATGAAAGAAGATTTAGAAGAAAAAGAAAAATTAGCAGAAGAAAAAGAAGAACAGGCAGAAATTCTGAAAAGAAAATATCAAAAAATGTTTGAAGAAAAGAATGTAATGCAAGACAAAATAAGAATGTTTGAAACAAGTGTTTTAACTCAGCAAAATGAAAAAAGGTTTTTAGAAAGTGAAATAAATAATTTTTCTATCTCTAAAGCAGGAATTTCTGCTAAAAAAGATAATTTCTCAGAAGAATTAAGAGAATTTCCAAATATTGAATTTATTGTTTTGCCTTTAGATAAATTAAAAGAAAAACTAGACAATTCTTTAGACATACTAACAAGAATAGGCAGTGTTAATTTGAGAGCATTAGAAGTTTATGATAACATAAAAGAAGAATATGAAAAGATTAAACTAAAAGTTGAACAATTAGAAAAAGAAAAACTAGAAATCCTAAATATAATTGCCCAGATTGATAGAAAAAAGAAAAAAACATTTTTAGAAACTTTAACAGAGATTAATCAGTTGTTCTCAAGGAATTTTACTCAACTGAGCACAAAAGGAGTTGTAGTTTTAGAACCCCAAGATAAATCAGAAATATTCAACGCAGGATTAGACATTATTGTTAAAACAGGTATAGGCAAATATTTTGATGTTACTTCTCTTTCAGGCGGAGAACAAACTCTTGTTGCATTAGCATTAATCTTTGCAATTCAGGAGCATAAACCATATTGCTTTTATATATTTGATGAGATTGATGCAGCATTAGACAAAAGAAACTCTGAAAAACTCGCATATCTATTAAAGAAATACATGAAAGAAGGACAATATATTATTGTTACTCATAATGATGCATTGATTTCAGAATCAACAAATGTTTTGTATGGAGTAAGTATGCAGGACGGAATTTCTAAGATACTGAGTCTGCAACTTTAAATCTATCTTGTGCTATCATCTAACAATTCTTGCTTGCTTTTTGATAATCTTCCCAATTCATATAATCCTGACAAAATATTTGTCGCTCCAAAAATAGCTAGGGGAATATAATTTTCTTGAGAATATGCTTGATAACCTGAAAGAATAAGACAATCTAAACCAATTGCTGCTCCTGCAAAACCTCCAAGAGCTACACCAGCGCTTTTTGATATGGAATCATTTAAATTTTTTTCTTCTCTTTTAGTGAAAGTTTGATGATTATTAAGTTTTCTGATAAGTGTTGGAATTCTAAATGTAGAAGCAAACGCTCCATAAAAAGATTTTATACCATAATCTAAAATATCTTTTGCTATTTTATATATATGTGTATCAATAAAAATTCTCTCTTCAATTGATTTATATGGTTTTGTTTGTTTTTCTTCCATTTTGTTATTTCATCACATCTTCTTTTTATTTTTAAAAATAAATAAAGAAACTGAAAACAAGATAAAATAAAAAAAAATTAAAAAAATTAATAATAGCTTGTTTCGTTTGTTTCTTCTACTTCAGTTGGTTTCTTTGCTAATAGCACTATTAATACAATCAAAAGTACAACAAAAATTATT
>JBBSXH010000028.1:0-2339 GCA_038045865.1 Nanobdellota archaeon | reverse complement strand
AGGTATGATGTCTTTTTTATATGAACACGATAGTTTATATGTTCGTATTATTTTTTCTACACCTTTAAAAAACTTTCCTGGATTTTTTGAACTTTCAATTAAGAATTTATGAATATTTATAAGATGTTTGTCAATATCGTTTAAATAGTATTTTTTTGCATTTATATTTAAAAATACAGTACCTCCGCCAGTAAATGGTTCATAAAAATTATCAATTTCAATAGGAAAAAAATTAACCAATTGTTTCATTAATTTATATTTATCTCCCACATAAAATAGCGGTGATCTTTTAATTTCTTTATGCATGACGTACTTCTGTTACAAAGAGATATTCTTTGTGGTTATTAAAATTCGTATTTCCTGCATTAAAATGTCGATAATCTTTTTCAAAAACTTTTGTTTTGCCTCGTTCAGACAAAATATCTTTTATCTCCTTTAGAGTAATTTTATTTTCAGATGAATTGCTCTTTGAGTCATAAGTATTATTATATGAGACAACTAAATATTTTGTATTTAAATCTCTTACTAATTCAGCAAATTTATTTTTTGCATTAGCACGACAATAATCACTCATATTTTCTGGTTCAGGTTTAAGCGCGACTCCATGCAATACCGGTTTATCCCATTTAACTAATGTTTCTAATACATGATAAAATCTACTATATTGCCTAGAGTTATATGGTGGGTCTATATAAACAATATCTGTTTTAATTTTTTTTGCCAAAACATTAGCGTCTTCCTTAAAAAGAGAAACTTCTTTCACCTCAATTGGGTCTATCGGCCTCATAAAAAATCTATCTTCAATATAATCTTTTTTGAAATATGCGTCATAATGTCCTACAGTATTTGCAATTTTATCTATTGAATACAACAAGGAAGCAATCAACATTGAGTATTCTCTATCATTTAGATTGACTTTATTTTCTTCTATATTGTCTCTTATAAACCCTATAATTTTTGCGGAATTTTTACTGAAATATTTTCCACCAAAGTTTTTGGAAAAATAATTTTCTACCAAGTCTTCACCATTAATATTATTATATTCCCTAATAATGTTATTAACCTTAATAGAATCCCAATCATCATTACTAAAAAAAGCTTGATAAATAATATAATTTGAATAAAGAAAATCATTTAAAATAACTTTTTTAAAATGCTTAGATGCAACAGCAGACACTATCCCAGTACCAGCAAAAATATCAGTGAAGGAGTCTCCCTCACATTCTTTATTGATTATTGAAAAAATCCACTCTATTAGTTTATGTTTATTACCAATATATCTGCGATTTTGCAATTGAAAATGATTTTCTTTCACTTTTGGAATATAAAAATATGTCTCCTGTATTTTTTCAGCACTTATGTCATAAGAAGGTCTTTCAATTTCTAACAATTCAAAAAGTGTTCCTTGCCCTTCGGCAACATAATTTAATTCTTTATTTTGATTTTTTAATTTCTCATAAAAACTGTAATGTTTATTTTCAGAAATAATAATGAAATCAATAACAGCTATCCCCATAATTTCACCCGCTCGTGCTATCTTTTCAACAACTTGAATATCTTTCTCGCTCGGGGAAGGGTCACCCGTTGGGTGATTATGTACCAAAATAATATTGGCGGCGTTCAATTCTACTGCTGGGTGAAATATTTCTCTTGGATGCAATAAAGTTTTATCAAGCAACCCAATACTAATCACTTCTTTTTTTAATAAAGAATTTCTTGCATTAAGATACAAACAAACAAGGTGTTCTTTTTTCTTATCTCTGAGGTCGTAAGTTAAAGAAAGAACATCTTGAGAATTTTTTATTATAATCTCATTTGATTTTTCATCCTGATAGTATCTCTTAACCAGAGAAATTGCAGAAACAATTTGAAGTGCTTTTGCCTCGCCAATTCCAGAAATTTCTTGCAAATCATCAACTGAGATATTAAGGAAATTTTTACCAAATTTTTGAATAATTTGTTGTGAGAGTTTTTGAACATTTTTCCCCTTAATACCACTACCAAGTAAAATGGCCAGAAGATCGCTTTTAGAAAGAGCGTCAGAACCCTTTTTCAAAAAGCGTTCTCTCGGTCTATCTATTTTAGGAATATCCATTATTTTTGTCATAAAAAAATGTATCTTCATTTTAGCAGATTTTAAGAACAAAACACACCCGCCCGCATTCCCCCAAACCCCCTGCGGGCAGAATTTGAAATCTCGCCAAAAGACACAGCCGAGGAAAATGGAAATCCTAATCCCCAAAATATTTGTTTCCATTTTCCGAGTCCGCATTTATGAATTCGCATTACCACATTAGTAGAGCGTGGTGGAAAAATTAAAATTAAGAAAAACGTCGAGC
>JBBSXH010000027.1:0-7176 GCA_038045865.1 Nanobdellota archaeon | reverse complement strand
GAGAACCAGAATATGTTGATGTAGTTGTTAAAGCATATAGAAAAGCATTAGACAAAAAATTAACTAAACAAGAAATAGAAGATGAACTGAAAGAATTAAATAAGGTTTATACAAAAGGATTTTCTTCTGGATTTTATTTAGGAACTCCAACATCAGACGATTTCTCAGATGTTCAAAGTAGTAAAGCAGAACAATCAAAGCAATTCATAGGAAAAATTAAACATTATTATTCAAATATTAGTGTAGGACTTTTAAAATTAAGTACAGGAAAATTAAAAATTGGTGATGATATTTTTATAATTGGAAAAACAACAGGGTTAATAAAATATAAAATAACGAGTATGCAAATCAATCATAAAGAAGTAATTGAAGTAAAAAAGTCAGAAGAAGTTGGTATTAAATTACCTTTTTGTAGAAAAGGTGATGAGATTTATAAAGTTATAAAGAGATGAAATATTTTTAATTAAAAATTAGGAAAGACAAGTCATAATCCTAATTTTTCCTCTTTTCTAATAATGTTAAAATCTAATTCTATATTAATGATATTTTAAGCTTTGTAAAATTAATTATTTAATCTATGCAGATGATAAACTTTATTATAAGTGTTAGAAAACTATTAAAATATTATAAATTAAGAATTCTCACTTTATCATAACTTTTTTTATTCCAAAATATTGTTCTAGAACATTTTGCATTTCGTTTAATCTGCATTTGTTTCTTCCAATAAGCATTGCTTTATCTTGAGAATTTGAGTTTATAATTGCCTCGTTTTCTTTTATATCAATTGATTTAAATTTTATAGGATAAGTTATAACTGAAACAAAATTTTCAATGTCTTCTCTCCCATTTGGAACTGCTACAATTTTAACTTTTTTTCTAAGAATCTGACTTAATGTTTTTAGATTAGAACTATCAATTCCAATTGCTTTTTGAACTAAATTTCTTGGAACTGCAAAAACAATTGCATTATTATATTCAAAACAATGATTTGTGGAAATATGAGTTACTTTACTAAACATATTTGCATATCTGATGAATTGCATATCTAAAACTTTTATCATTTTTCTTTTTAAAGATTTTTCGTCTATGATTATAACTCTTGAAATTAGTTTATAAACTTTCCTAAATGTAAATTTGGAAAGCTCTAAAAATTTATTCATAAATTTTTTAGGTGTTTATATTTTGTTGGATATGGTTTTACGACGAGTTTTACTGCTTTTACTTCTGATAATGTGTAAATTAATTCTTTTTGCAGACACAAAAATTCTTGTTTATTTGAATTTTTGGGTGCTCAGAAATTCTTAAAATTTCTGACATGAAAAGATTAAGTTTTGTTGGAAGAATTAATTTTTTTATAAAAAAGCTTATAAGTATAATCTTGTTTGTATATTTATGAAGTTTGAAATAGATATGAGTGGGTGTGATTTATTAAAGAAAGATAGTGTGGTCGGGATTTCTAATTGTAAAGGTCTTATAAGGGGATTTCAAATGAACTAAGAGATTATCAATAATTTACTAACTGATTGGAAAGCTGGAAAATATTTCTGTAGATGTTCAAAAAGGGGATTTGGATTTTTTAAAGCTATGATTTATTCTTCAGTAATCTGCTGTTTATTAGAATCTATTGGAAAACCTAAAGAAGTAGAACTAGAAATTTGTAGAGATTTAAGATTTCATGAAAATAATATTCAACAAAGACTAAATAAATTATTGAGAAAAAAGTTAGGTATAAAAGTAAACTCAATTATATTCAAAAATTTAAAGGGGTCTGATGTAGATAATTATGCTTATTTAATGTTTAAAGATAATTATAATCTGCTTCCAACATATGTTAATTTGCATTTGCAAGATATAGAAAAATTCCTAATATAACTCTTAATAATAATGCGCATCATGGGCTTTTTACACCGATACCTAGTCTGCCTCCTTCTATTTTTTAGGCAAGCTCGCTAGCATTGATGCGATATTTTTTAAAAGAATATTGATTATATAAATCTTACTGATAAGAAATTTTTGGAATAGAATTAGGTTATGTATAAAACTTTATGTTTTGCAGATGAGAAGCAAAAAGCTTTGCAACATAACTTATTCTAATTACACAGATTTAATTCTTAATAAGATATTAAAAATTAATCACTCCATAAATCATACATTTTTACAGGAATTCGTTTTCCTTGAAAATATAATTTTAAAGCATTTGTATTTTCTATTGGAATCAAAACTGCTCCTTTGCCTACTTGTATTCCTTTATATTTTTCAATTATTCCAGGATAAATTTTATTTTTTAATTTAAATCCAAAGAGTTTCCTGAATACAGCTACTCTTTTAGCATTGGGTTTTATATTTTCAAAAGAAAATAAAGTATATTGTTTTATTTTCTCGGCTTCTCCTTTATATTTTCCATAAAGGATTATTCCTGTATTCATTATACTTCTTTTCAAATCTTTCCATTCGGTGTTATCTAAACTACCAACAATTAAAGAAAATGTATTTTTTATGCCTTTTAGTTCCCATTCTTTAATTTTTTTTGTTTTATAATATTGGTTTAGTATGTTATCTATTTTTTTCTCTATCTTTTTATCAGTTTTTAGAACATCTATAAACAAGTCTATATCTGATTCTTCATTAAAATCTCCTCTTGCGATAGAACCATGAAGGATTACTCTGTTTATTTCTGATTCTTTTGATATTAAGTAAGACACAAAATCAATTGCATAGGCAGTTATTTCATTTTTGTTTATCATTTTGCTCCTTTAATTGAGAATTAATTATAGTTCTCAACTCATTAAAACATTTAATCATTTTCTCAATTTTGTCTTTGGGTTTCCTTTTTCCATAGCAGATTACATTTCTATCTAGTTCTATTTCTCTCATCAATTTAATTATCCTTTCTTTTTCAGCAAATTCTGGAGGAATCTTTTTTTCTATTAGTTCATTACTTTTAAATGTTCTATGGTCAAATTGCTCACCAGAACTTTGAATGAGGTTTAATTTATGAAGAAAAATTGAAAACAATTCAATGGAAGCCTGAGAAACATTATAGCCAATATTTCTCTGATTTTCTTCAACCCCCTCTTCTATAATTCTATTTATGTTTTTTATATGCTCTTCATATGCTTTGTCGTGTTCTTCAATTTTCATTGGATGGTTTAGTTACAATTGTAACTTTCTTTAATTACAAAAGTAACAATCTATTTAAATGTTTTGGTTACAATTGTAACCTCTATTTGTTACAAAAGTAACAATTGGTAATGTATAAATTAATTCTTTTTGTAGATGAAAAGATTAAGCTTTGTAAGAGAATTCAAAAGCTTAAGAAAATATCAAATCAAACTTAATCTTCTCATACAAATCTCATTCTTACAAAGATACTAACATCGAGAAATATTAAATAAAATTAAAAAATTTACTTCTTCCCTTTCTTCTTAGTCGTTACTTCTTCAACTATTGGTTCGGTTGTTCTCTTAGAAGTATCTATTGTATCTTTTGTGAGATGTTCAAATTCTTTTAATCCTTTTTGTTTCTTATTGCTCAAAGAACCTGTAACTTCTACTAATAATCCTGGCAGTCCTGTTCCAATAGGAACTGGTTGATTTAAAATTATATTTTCAATCACTGAACTTAATTCATCTTTATTGTCCTTTAATGTTGCATTAACAAATTGTTTTATTGGTGTTTCAAAACTTGCTCTTGCAAGTATTGATGATTTTTGTGAGATAATTCCCATTCTTGTTATTCCTTTAACAGAGCCCTGCACTGTCATTGCATCAGAAATTAAACTTAAATGTCTTTTATTAATATCAAGTCCTTGAGAGCTTATAACTTTTTGAATCTCATTCATAATTGTTTGTCTTGCAACTTCAACACCAAAGACCTCACAAACTTCATGCAAATCATTACTTATTGTTCTTGTTTTATCTACTCCTTTAAATTCTATAATCTCTTTAAGATTTGTTCCTGCAGTTAAAATTACATAATCTTTTTCTCTTTTGATAATTAAAATTTGTTCAATCCCTTTTATTCCTGAAATTTGTGTTTCTTTGATTTTTTCTTTTAATTTATAAATTTTTTTGAAATCTAGTTCATCTTCGCTAAAAACTATTGAATTATCTTTAACTTTGCATTTATATCCCTTATCTTTTAATCTTGAATTTACTGTTTCAATAGAACTATGGATTCTTTTAATTGCATCAGTATCAATCACAGATTCTATTTTTTTGCTTGAGAAATCTATTTTAATTTCTTTTACAATATCTTTTAGTTTTACTTCTTGTATTTTTTCAGCAATAATTCTTGCATCTTTTTCATTATTATTATCTTTGTCTAAATAAATTTGCATTTCAGGAGTTGAAGGCACTCTTCTTGCATCAAATATTTCAATTAATCTTGGTAATCCTGAAGTAACCTGCATTTCTTGAACTCCTGCTGAGTGGAATGTTCTTAAAACCATTTGTGTTGATGGTTCTCCAAATGATTGTGCAGTTACTATGCCAATTGCTTCTCCAGGAGAAAGTAATTTATTTTTATGCAATCCTGAAACATCTATTCCATCTCCACCATATTTAAATTGAACAATTTTCCCACTTCCATCTCTTATTGTTTGGTCATATTCTACTTTAATATCTTGTAATGCATTTGCTAATCTTCTATACAAGTAACCTGATTTAGGAGTTCTCAGTGCAGTATCCATTAGTGCATCTCTTCCTGTAATTGCTCCAAAAAAGAATTCATAGGGCTCAATTCCATGAAGGAATGAATTGTAAATAAATCCTCTTGCTTTAGGAGATAAATCATGTTCTTTAAAGAAAGATAAAGTTCTGTTATTAAAACCAATATTAATTCTGCTTCCCCAGAATACTTGCTGTCCAACTCCGCACGCCATCTGTGAAATATTAAGAACATTACCACCAGAACCAGAACTCATCATTGTGCTGATTGGATTTGTTTTTGGGAATTCTTTTCCAATTACATTTCCTATTTTTGTTCTGATGCTATTTAATGATTGTAGTATTTTTATTTCTCTTGTTTCTTCTGGAGTTTTTCCTGGGATTACATCTAAACTTCCCTCATTATATTGATTAATAATACTTATTGTTTCTTTTTCTGCATTTAATATAATCGCTGAACTTTCGTCTTTTACTTTTTTATTAACTCCTAAATCATCTACAGAAATTGTTAATCCTTGACTAGAAAGGAATTTTGTTCCTAAACTAAATGCTTTTTCTAATGCTTCAATTGTTTTAGTTCTTCCAACTTCTTTATCAAGTGCTTTTATAAGCTCTCCATTTTCTACTCCAAATGCATTTTCATCTATAACTCCTGAAATTATTTCTCCATTTTTAATTTCCAATGTTTCTCCATTTTTGCATTGCCCTTTGAAAGATATTTTTGGAAGTATTTGAGAAAATATTTCTTGTCCACTTATTGTTTTTTTAGATAGTTTAGAATTAATCCCTGATTGATATAATAATTGGTCAGCATCTGCTTTCAAAAGATGTGCTTGGCTTAAAATATAATCTCCTGTAACAGCATCTGAAATACAACCTAACAAGTTGCTGTTATCTTTACAAGACATTAAATTTTGATTTACATCTAATAATATTTTTGCTTCTGCTCTTGCTTCTTCTGTTTGAGGGACGTGAATATTCATTTCATCCCCATCAAAGTCTGCATTATATGGTGCAGCAGCAGCAGGGTGTATTCTAAATGTTTTATATGGTAAAACTTTTATAAAATGAGCCATTAAACTTGCTTTGTGCAAAGAAGGATGACGATTGAATAAAACAACATCTCCATCAACTAATTGTCTTTCAACAACATAACCTGGAGTTAATTCTTCTAAGATTTCTTGTTTTAAATCTGGTGTAATTCTTTTTCTTCTTCCATCAGGACGAATGATATAATTTGCAGTTGGATAAGTTTCTTTTAGAATTATTTTTTTTAATTTTTCAATATTAGAAGAATTTACTTTTTCATTTACAGTTAATATTTTTGCAATTTCTAATGGAATTCCTATTTCATTAATTTTTAATTGAGGGTCTGGAGAAACAACAGTTCTCGAAGAGAAATTAACTCTTTTACCTGCTAAGTTGTGTCTTATTCTCCCTTCTTTTCCTTTAATTCTTTCAGTTATTGTTTTTAATGGTTGTCCGCTTCTGTGTCTTGCAGGAGGGATTTTTGTGATTGAATTATCAAAGAAAGTTGTGATATGATATTGTAATAAGTCCCATAAATCTTCAATAATAACTTCTGGTGCTCCTGCATTTAAATTTTCCCATAATCTTTGGTTTGCTCTTATAATATCTGAAAGTTTGTGAGTTAAATCATCTTCACTTCTTTCTCCTGATTCAAGAGTGATTGAAGGACGAACAGTAACTGGAGGAACTAATAATAAAGTTAATATTCCCCATTCTGGACGGAATATTTTTGTATCAATTCCTGCAAGTTTTGCTTCTTCATCAGAAACTCTTGCTATTCTTTCTCTTACTTCTCCTGGGAATAATCTTTTTTTACCAATTTTAAAAGTAGTTGGTTTTTCTAATTTTATTTTTTCTTGTTCTGATTGACAGTGAGGACATTTTTTACAATCTTTTGCTCTTTTTAATCTGTCTTTAACTGTTTTGTATTTTTCTACATCTTTATCTTTAATCATTAATTTATGACATTCAGAACAAAAACATCTTAAAAATAATTCAACTATTGGGACATATTTTATATGCATTATAGGACGAGCAAGCTCAATACTTCCTGGGTGCCCTAAACATTCTTTTAATCTTCCACCACAAGTTCTACATCTTACACCTGGGTCAATTGCTCCTAATCTTAAATCCATTAATCCACCATCAACTGGATATCCATCTACATCATAAAGTTCAGGAGTGATAATTTTTGCTTTTGAAACTTTTTTAATCTCGTCAGGACTAAATAAAGTAAATTGCAAACTTTCAACTTGTTTTCTTATTGGTTTCATTTTTTATTTATTTTGAATGATTTATATTCTAACTTTGAAACAGGAACATTTATTCCCTCACCCATTATTGTTGCATCTGGGAAATTAGTTTTTAAAATTTTAATAGCATCAATTTCTCCTTGTAAAGCTGCTTGAACTAAATTAGCACATCTTCTTTTGGTATTTAATGATTTTAAAGTATCATTAAAAAAATTCATATAGTTTAA
>JBBSXH010000026.1:0-8857 GCA_038045865.1 Nanobdellota archaeon | reverse complement strand
CAGGAAATATTATCTTTACAATTTCTTATGGAAGTATTGTAAAATATCTTGAGCCCGCTTTAGAATTAATTAGAAATTTTGATGTTCCTGCGTATATAGTTCAGGATTTAGATTTGACAAAAAAATACATTGAAAGTATTTTTGGAAAAGATACAGAAAAACAAAAGGGATTAGGGGATTTTGGATAGAGAGAGGATTTTGTGTGATATTTGAGAAATATACTTTTCTTTATAATCTAATTTAAAAATGTAGTTTTGTTTTTTTGAGATATGGAAGGAGAGATAAAAGAAAATTGCGGATTGTGTGTTTCACATACTTTACATGATGCTTATTCTATGACAAAATCATCCTTACAGCATAGAGGTAGAGAGGCTGCAGGAATTGCAGCAGTAAGCGATGATAGAATAGATGTATTAAAATGGAAAGGAACTGTGGACAGCCTTGATATAACTGATTTACATAAGATATTTCCAGGACATAATTATCATACTTATCTAGCTCATGTTAGATATGCGACAAGAGGAAGAAAAGATAAAATTCTTGAAGATGCTCATCCCCACACAATAGGTGGAAAAGTAGAATCTAGAGGGAATCATATTCTTATTTTAGATTGTGAAGCCGCTATTATTCATAACGGACAAATAGATTCAAGGTATTTAAAAGAAGTTGATAAAAATTTATTAAAAACAGAGTGCGATACAGAGGCTTTTTTACATTATTTCAGAAATAAGGGAGAAATTGAAATTTTAAAAAATATTCCTGGAGCTTATACTGCCGTTATAGCAGACAAAAGAAAAAAAGGAGTTGTTGTTATAAGAGACAGAGGAGGAATAAAACCAGGATGTCTTTTTTGGAAAGATGATAGGTATGGGATTGCTTCAGAGGATATAGCTCCAAGAAAAAACAGAGGAATTTTTATAGAAGATTTGTTGCCAGGAGCAGCTTATTATTTATATCCTGATTCTAAACAACCAATGCCTGTAAAGGTTGTTGAACCTAATTTATCTTATTGTTTTTTTGAATGGAATTATATTGGGGATGTTGATTCTATTATTAATGGAGTAAGTGTAAGAAGAGTTAGAGAAGAATTAGGGAAGGAAGTTGCTGAAGAGTTTAGGTTTGATGCTGATTGGATTAGTTATGTTCCAAGATGTCCTGAAGTTGCTGCAAGAAGTTGTGCAAAAGCAAAAGGGATGGACGATAGATTTATACCTATTTTTTATAAAAGAAGGGGAGAAAGATCTTTTTTGGGTTCTACTATTGAAGATAGAGAAGATTCAATTAATCAAAATCTTTATTTAATTCCAGAAATTGAAGAAAAATTAGAAGGATCAACTATTCTGATTATAGATGACAGTTTTGTTAGAGGAAATGTTTTAAAAAAAATTTATATGTTAATTAAAAATGTGAGAGCTAAAAAAGTTTATGTTGTGAGTTATACTCCTCCTATAGGGATTATTGGAGATGATGGAATTAAACGTGGTTGCAGTTGTGGAGTGGATATGCCTCCTGATGATAATTTCTTAATAAGGGACAAAACAGGTGAGAAGAACAGAAATCTTGAAGAGATAAGCAAAGATTATGGTAATAAAATTCAGGTAGCTTATCTTTCTTTAGAAGGAATGTTTAGGGCTTATGAAAGAGCAGGCATGCCAAGAGAGAATTTAGAATCTTTTTGTATTGGTGGGAAAAATTCTTTTTGTAATAGTTCTTGTGATTCTAATAAATAATCTTAAACCAAATAGTATAAAATAGTTGAGAGAAGTAAGCATCCCATTAAAGTAGTTCTTTTTACATTCAGAAAAATACAGGATAAACCTAAAAATGTTGAGATAATTAAAACTAAAAGTCCTAGGATGCCAGAAATTGCAAAAGAGATAATAAATAATAAAATTAAAATTCCTATTGAGAGTTTACTATAATTTATTTTTGAAATATTTTTTGAAAAGAATTTTGCAATTAGGATTGTTAGAAAAGATGCTAGAATTCCTGAAATGAGAATTACAATTAAAATTATTATTAATTCTTTGAATTGGAGATTTGGAAGAAGTTTTGAAATTGCAACAGCACTTCCTGTCCTTGATTTTTGAATTGCATAAAATGTAACAAAACTTAATCCCATTACTAAAGTATTAATTGCACCTAATAATACTAAAAATTCTCTTCTGTTTAAATCTCCTGTAACTTCACTTCCAATTACTGCTGCTTGTCCTGAACCTAAGCCAGGAAGAAAACTGCAGAGAGGAGAGGCAATCATTGAAGCAAGCATAGATTTTGCTATTGAGCTTTTTTTGATTATCTTTGTTTTTAGATGAGTAATCTTTTGTTGAGGAATTGTTTGTTTTTTATTTATTGAGATTATTAAAGAAGAAGTTCCGAAAAGTCCTGTTAATAATGGAAGAAGAGGTTCATTCATATTTAAATTAAATACTAATATTCCCAAGAGCCCTGCAAGAAAAAAGATAATTGCAGTCCAAATCTTTTTTGAGTTTTCTTTTTCAGAAAAAATTAAGTATCCTGCTATTAAAATTAATATTAAAGGCATTATTCTTACAACATAATGATAAATTTTAGGAAGAAACATAATAAATAAAGGGGAAAGAATTAATATCCCAATTAAACTAAAGATGCTTCCATAAAGAGTTAATATTATTGCCTCATAACCTCTTCCAGCGATTAGCATTTCATGTCCTGGAAGAACAGACAAAGAAGAATCTTCATCAGGGGCACCTAAAAAAATTGAAGGAATAAAATCAACAAAGGTGTGAGTCATGGACATTGCTACAATAAAAACAACTAAAACAATTGGAGAAACAAATTTTAATAAAAATAATGAAGATGATAAAAGAAAAACTGCAACAAGATTTATATGAATGCCTGGAGAAAGGCCTGTAAGAGTGCCGGCGAGAACTCCCACTAAGAGGGCGAGGAGGATGTAGAGCCAGATGATCATTATAAGTCTAGTTAAGAGATTTTTAAAAAGATTTATCTTTCTTATAATAGTCACTTTAAAGGAGTTACAAATACAAATGTTTAAATACTAGTTATGTTTAGAGAATCTATGAAAAACTTGATTTATATTACAAACTCAAAAATTGCAAATTCAAATAGTGATGGAAAGGGCATTTTTGCTGATTCTAATTTTAAATTTAAGGATTTAGTTTATCAGCCAAAAGGAAAGATTGTAAATGCAGAAAGTATTGATTGGGATGCTATTGGTAAAGAAGGTTATGATGGTTTTTTGCAAATTGGGGGTTGGGACTATTTTGACGGTAGAAAAGATGCTTATTTTAAATTTTTAAATCATTCTTGTAATCCTAATTTAGGATTTAAAAACCTTGATGGAAAAGTTAGTTTTGTTGCTATTAAACCAATCTCTAAAAATAAAGAATTAACTTTTGATTATTCTACTACTATGTTTGAAGAACTTGATGAAGAACCAATGCCTTGCATATGTAAATCAAAAAATTGCAGAAAGATTATTAGAGATTTTAGATTTTTACCTAAAAAAACTCAAGAAAAATATATAAAATTAGGAATTGTTCCAGATTATGTTTTAGATGAATGTTCTCAAGAAAAACCTATGCTTAAAAATAAAGCTTTTCAGAATTCTAAATAGGTATCATAATAATCTTTAAAAGGAAGTTATTTGTTTTAAATTTAACTTGAATTCTGGGAGAGGGGTGTTTAAATATAATTAATAAATTTATTAAAATGCCCACAGACTTGAGAACACAAAAACTTGCAAAACTTATTGTAGATTACTCTGTATTTGTAAAACCAAATGAAAAAGTTGTTATTTCAGGAGCAGAAGAAGCAAAAGAACTTGTTGTTGCATTATATAAAGAAATTATTTTGAAAGGAGCTCACCCTATTTTGAGATTTCGTCCTTCTGGATTGAATCAGTTTTTCTATAAATATGCTAATAACTCGCAAATAAAAAAATTTCCTGATGAATTTAATTATATTGTAAAAAATGCTCAAAAATATATTGGAATTTCTACTGAAAGCAATACAAGAGAATTGACTAATTGCTCATCTGAAAAAATTACTGCTCGAGAAAAAATTGTTCATCCTATTTCTGATTATATTGTTAATGAAAAGCCTAAGATTTATAGATGCAGTGTTGGTTTTCCATGTCAGGCACTTGCTCAAGAAGCTGAAATGAGTTTAACTGAATATGAAAATTTTGTGTACTCTTCATGTCTCCTAGACTGGAGAACATTAGGAAAAAAAATTGATAAAATTTTAAATACTTTTAGAAAAGGAAAGAAAATTTATTTAATTGGGGAAAATGTTGATTTAAAATTTGAGATTAATGGAAGACAAGCAAAAGCAGATAAAGGAGAAGAAAATATGCCTGGAGGAGAGGTTTTTATGGCTCCTGTTAGAGAAAGCATGCAAGGATGGATTAAATTTGATTACCCTGCAATAAGAAATGGAAAAGAAGTTACCGATATTTTTCTTAGATTTGAAAATGGAAAAGTTATTGAAGCAAAATCTTCAAAAAATGAAGATTTTTTAAAACAAATGTTAGCAACAGATGAAAATTCAAGCTATGTTGGAGAGTTTGGGATAGGATGTAATCCAAAAATAAATAAATTTACAAAAGATTTACTTTTTGATGAAAAAATTGGTGGGACTATTCATTTAGCATTAGGAATGGCTTATAAAGAAAATGGAGGAGGAAATGATTCTGCTATTCATTGGGATATTGTTAAAGATATGAAGAAAGCAAAGATAATTTTAGATGGAAAGATTGTTCAGGAAAATGGGAAGTGGAAGATTTGAGAAGGTTTTGAAAATAATAAAAGATAGAAAACTGAATTTGAAAATTTGGAGCTAAAGACAACCAAATTTTCTTTAATAGTTTGATAATGTTATAAGATTAATCGCTAGGTAAATCCTATTCAAAGTGATAATATGTTCTTTCAAATCTTAAAAGTATAATCCAAAACTGGTAGAAACTACAAGATATTGAATAGTTAAATGTTTTATAAAACAAGATGTTTTATAAATTCTTTTTACTTTATCTTTTAATGGATTATCCTGTTGAGAAATACAAGGAAAAAAGAAAGTGTGCTTTAGAAACATATGAACCTGAAAAAAGAATTGGATTAAAAAAAGAACATACATTTCCTATTTTAATGAGAGTGGGGCATTCTCTTTTTGGATTAGGGGGATTTATTAGTTTTTGGGCTATGAGTGGATTGATGGTTATAAAAGGGATTTTTGGAATGAAAACTACATTTAGAAAATTAGATAGATTTAGATTTGAGGATAGGATTATTGAGATAAAGGTAAGAAAGGATAAAAGATAATTCTTGTAAGGATTTTTGAATATTTATTTGAAAATTAAGAAAGATAAATCATAACCTTAATTTTCTTTTGATTTCTAATAATGTTGCAATTTTAATAGATAGGTTTCATCATCTGCATATCTTGAGAAATTAATTTCAAATCTTAATAATTATTTCAAAATTTAATCAATTAAAGCCCAAACTGGTAAAAACTACAAGATATTAACTAGAAGTTTACTTTAATAAAACTATTTTCTCTGCCTGAACCTGAATTGTTGAGTTATTTTCTGTAATATATTCAGTAACTTTTCCAAAGACTAAAATTGATTGATTTTTTTGGAGATTTGTTATTTTATCTAGAGTTACATCTATTTTTCCTGAGTTATCTTTTAATGAGATGATTTGAAAATTAGATTCTTCAAAACTTTTGATATTGAGAATTTCTCCTGAAATTTTTACTTTTTTGTCTAATAGTGTTTTGTTTATTTCATTTATTTGAAATTGTTTTGATTCAGATATATTTGCAATTAATAATAAAATGAATAATCCAATTAAGAAAATGATTAAAGCAAACTTTAATGTTATTTTTTCAAATATTTTCATTAATAATAATATAATAAACCTTATTAATAGTTTTTGTTGATTAATTTTATTTTTTAATAACACATAATCTTGCTTGCTATGTTTTATCATATGTGAAAATTATTTTATTATCCTTGAAGCTTGAATAACTAAAGCCAAAGCGATTATGATTAATAAATATTAAAAGTTTAAGAAATAATTAATTGTTTTAGGAGTGAAAATGTTATGAACTTGCATATCTTATTAGGTTGTGCAAAGAATTTTAAAGCATGTTTTCTTTAATTTTTTATGGTAAAAGAAATTAGTGTTGAAGAAAAATTTGAATTGATTAAAAGGAATACTGCTGAAATTATTTCTGAAGATGGTTTGAAAAAATTGCTTAAGGAAAAGAAAAAACCAGTTGTTTACTGGGGAACTGCTCCAACTGGAAAACCTCATGTTGGTTATTTAATTCCATTTTTAAAAATTGCTGATTTATTAAAAGCAGGATTTAAAGTTAAAATTTTACTTGCAGATATACATGCTGCACTTGATAATACTCCTTGGATAGTTTTAGAAAAAAGATATGATTACTATGCTTTAGTTATTCCTGAAGCAATAAGAGCAATAGGTGTTGATACAAAAGATTTGGAATTTATAAAAGGAAGTGAAATGCAATTAAAACCAGAATATATGTATGATGTTTTACAAATTTCTAGTTATGTTTCTGTTCATGATGCAACAAAAGCTGCAGCAGAAATTGTTAAAATGGGAGATAATCCTAAATTGTCTGGATTAATTTATCCTTTAATGCAGGCAATAGATGAACAATATTTAGGAGTTGATGCTCAGTTAGGTGGAACAGACCAAAGAAAAATCATGGTTTTAGCAAGAGAAAATCTTCCTAAGCTTGGTTATGAACCAAGAATTGAAATAATGAATCCTCTGCTTCCTGGATTAATTGGAAAGAAAATGAGCAGTTCAAATGAAGAATCAAAAATAGATTTTTTAGATAATGAAGAAATTGTTAAAAAGAAAATGAATAAAGCAGAATTTATTGAAGGGGATGTAGATAATGGGGTTATGGCTTTCTTAGAATATTTTTTAATGGTTGTGAAAAAAGATAAAAAAGAGAAGTTTGTTGTAGAAAGACCTGTAAAATTTGGAGGCAATGTAAGTTATTCTTCTTATGAAGAAATAAAAAAAGATGTAATCTCAAAAAAAATGCATCCCATGGATTTAAAGATTGCAGTTGCAAAAGAAATTTCAAAAATTCTTGGAAAAATGAATCAAGAGAAATTGAGGAAGCTGGCGGAAAAGGCATATTAATTTTTTTAGTATAGATATATATATATATACTCAAACCCTCTAATATCTTTGAATAAAAATGAACAAAAATAAATCCAAACTTTTAATATTTGCAATATTATTCTCAATTATAATTATTTTATCTACAGGGTTTGTTGCTGCTTCTCAATCAGCTGTAAATTTAGGAACAGCAGGAAATTTTGTCATATTATCAAAATCAGGAATTTCAACAACTGGAATTACTTTAATTACTGGAAATATTGGAGTTAGTCCAATTGATAGTACTGCTATAACTGGATTTGGATTAATTGCTGATGCTTCAAATACTTTTTCAACTTCATCATTAGTTACAGGAAAAATATATGCAGCAGATTATACTGCCCCTACTCCTACTACAATGACTACTGCTGTAAGTGATATGCAAACAGCATATACTGACGCTGCTGGAAGAACTGAAACTAGTATTGTTACTGAACTTGGAGCTGGAGATATTAGTGGAAAGACAATCACTCCTGGACTTTACAAATGGGGTACTGGTGTTTTAATAAACAATGGAGTTACTCTTTCTGGAGGAGCAAATGATATATGGATATTTCAAATAGCACAAGATTTAACTGTTGGTAATGGTGCTATTATTACTTTGAGTGGTGGTGCACAGGCAAAAAATATTTTCTGGCAAGTTGCTGGGCAAACAACACTTGGAACAACCTCTGATTTTAAAGGGATTATATTATCTCAAACATTAATTGATATGCAGACTGGTGCAAAATTAAATGGAAGAGCATTAGCACAGACTGCAGTTACATTAGATGCTAATGCAATTACAATATCTGGGGCAACATCTTCATACCAACACCAATAATAAATTTACCAATAACTCAACCTAGTGGGGGAAGTGATGATGGAGGAAGTAATTCTGGAACACCTTCAAATTCTAATTCTGCTTCTACTAATGGAGATAATAAAATAATAGAAACTCCTTCTGTTGATGGTAAAATAAAATTAAACTCTTATGGTGTTAAAGTAGGAACTGAACTTCCTGTTGAATTTAAAGATAATATTATTAAAGTAACTCAATCAAATGGAATAAAAGCAGAAATAAAAATAATGCCTTCAACTGCTTCTGAAACTGCCCTAGCAAGATTAAGATTAAAATTTTGTAATGAGACTAATAATTGTACTATTATATTAAAAGAAGTTGGAACAGGAACTGAAAAGAGATTAGTATATCAAATGAAGGCACAAAAAAATGTAAGAGTTCTTGGATTATTCAAGGCAAAGATGAATGTAGAAGTTAATGTTGATGCTGAAACTGGAAAAGTTATTAGTGAACATAAACCTTGGTGGGCTTCAATATCTGTAAATACAATAAAGGAGGATATTAAAAAATGAACAAAAAAGCTGTAGGGAGTTGGTTAATTTGGGCATTAATATTTTTAATAATCGCAATAGTTGCAGGCATATTTGGATTTGGAATTATTTCAGGAGTTTCATATACAATAGCAAAATGGTTAGCGATAATTTTTGTGGTATTATTTGTAATATCAGTAATAGCTCATACAATAAAGAGGGCTTAAATGGTATTTGGTACAATGCTTGGGATGATTGCTTTAATTGTTGCAATCTTAGTTATTTATGATGTGCTTGTGAATAACAAGAGATTATCAGATGGTATGAAAATATTTTGG
>JBBSXH010000025.1:0-1049 GCA_038045865.1 Nanobdellota archaeon | reverse complement strand
GCTCAGGAGATGTTTAAAAAATGACTCCAAAAAAATGTCTTATCTTTGATTCAGGCCCTCTAATAAACTTTGCAATGAATGGTTCATTAAATATACTTGAAAGTTTAAAAAAAGAATTTGATGGAGATTTTTTAATAACAAAAGAAGTCAAACAAGAAATAATTGACACTCCTTTAGCAATAAAAAGATTTGAATTAGAAGCACTGCAACTAAAAGATTTATTTGATAGAAGAATAATAAAATTAGCAGATATAACTGAAAAGCAAATAGATGAGCTAAGAAATAAAAGAGAAGAAATAATGAATACAGCAAACAATATGTTTAAATCAAAAAAAAGTTATATTCATCTTCTTGACAAAGGAGAATCAGCTGTCCTTGCTCTTTCTAAGATAATAAAAGCTCCAAATATGCTTGTGATTGATGAAAGAACAGCAAGAATGTTATGCGAAAATCCAGAAAATCTAAGAAAACTTCTTGAAAAAAAACTTCATACTCCAATAATAGGAAACAAAAATAATTATTCTTATTTTAAAGGGTACAAAGTAATTCGTTCAACAGAACTTGCTTTTATAGCAAATAAAAAGGGGCTTTTTGAAATAAAAGATTCAAGGGCATTAGAAGCAATACTCTATGGATTAAAATTCAAAGGATGTTCTATTTCTGAAGAAGAAATTGAAGAGATGAAAAGGATGTAATTAGTCAAAATCAAATTACTCTGCTCAACCTATTCTTGCTAAATCTTCTACTCCTAAAATCATTTCTTTATTTTATCTTTTTTACTAAAATGTTTTTACTCGCCTCATGCTCGAAGATTTAACTGATAATTATTAATTAATATTGATATTATCACAGGGGGTTTTCAATTTACAAAATTAAGAATAAAATAAAAATTGAAAGAATAGAGTAAGTGTTAAATTTAGTATTTAACTTAATAATAAGCATATCCTTTTAAAATCAATTATTGGAATTTTAATTTGTCATAAAAAACCTAAAAAAAGTCTTGCGTGGATATTCAATTATTTTCTGATAATAACATAAACTTTCTTTCC
>JBBSXH010000024.1:0-1679 GCA_038045865.1 Nanobdellota archaeon | reverse complement strand
TCTTATGCTGCCCCAATAATTTCAGATTTAGTTAATAATGACAATATTCCTGAGATAATTATATTTGAAGATAGGAGAAGAGTCCTGATCTATAATTTAAATGGAACTTTAAATAAAAAAATTGAATTAAATATTCAATCAAATGAATATATAAATAATTGGTTTTTAACTGATTTAAATTCAGATGGAGCTAAAGAATTTGTATTTTTATCAAACTCTTTTTCCGGAGAGTATCCAAATTTAAAGAATACCAGTAAGGTGTATGTAATTAAAGCAAATGGAGCAAGCCTTTCAGACAAATGGCCATTTGTTATTAATTCTGAAACAGATCATTATTTAACTGCAAATGTAAGCGTTGGTGATTTTAATAATGATAAAAAACCTGAGATTGTAGTTTATTCTAAAAACCAAATCCACATTTTAGATGCAGAAGCTAATGAAATTTCCGGTTCTCCTTTTAATGATCCATCAAATTCATATAGTCCAGTAATTGGAAATGTTTCTAATTCGGATGGATCTAGTTTCATAACTATTACAGATCCATCTTACTATCTTGATTCCCTTAAGCTAATTGGTTTTAAAAATGGAACATTTTCATATGTTGCTGGTTTTCCAAAATATTTCCACAATGAATATTCATTCGGTTTTACTACTGGGAATCCTTCATTAACTGATATGGATAATGATGGAAAGGTAGATTTAACATTGCCTGTTAATGCAAGTACTGGATTTGGGTTTATGTTAAATATAGATAACTTTATATATTCATTTAAGACAGATTTTCAGATGGATAAATCTGATTGGCCACAATTTTTAAGAGATGATACACATTCAAATTCATATGTAGATTTCAGTCCTATTGCAGTTCAAGAAATAACATTAAGTCCAAATGCCGACTCATTTGTAAGATCAAGTGCCCCAACTCAGAATTTTGGGACAGGTGAAAGACTTCAGAATGATGATTCACCTGAGGAAATTACGTTTATTAGATTTAATTTAACAAGTCTTACAGGTAAAACCATAAAGAGCGCTAAATTAGTACTTACTGTAAATGATCCTACAAATGCAAATCTAAATTTAAGAAGAGCTGAAGATAAAGATTGGGCTGAATCTGGTATTACGTATAATAATAGGCCAAATTTTGTAACTACGATTACCTCATTTAATGCAAAAAAATTAAATTCAAAAGTCACTCTTGATGTAAGAACACCCGTAGATAATTTGAAAGGTGGAAAGGTGACATTTGGTATTAAAGCAACTTCTGATGATTCTGGCGCTTTTTATTCAAGACAGGCTGCTAATGTTAATTACAGACCACAGTTAGTTATTGAATATCAGTAATTTTAATCAATCAACTTATCTAAAAAAGACAAATCTTGAGGCAAAATGCAGTTAGTTTGTGGGGAGTTTGCTGCGCAGTTGGTTGAGACTATCTTCATCAAATACACTGACACCCATTGCGTCAAGGTTTTTATCTTTGAATAATTTTATTTTTTCCTTTAGTTCTTTTTCTGAAATTAAATCTTTTTTGGTTAATAAAACTATTTCTTTCTTTTTTAGTAAATCCGGGTTATGTTCTTTGAATTCAGCGCGGACTGTTTGGTAACTTTTAATGGGATCAACGTCCTCAACGCTTATGCAGTGGACCAGGATTTTGGTTTTTTCAATATGCTTTAAAA
>JBBSXH010000023.1:0-1444 GCA_038045865.1 Nanobdellota archaeon | reverse complement strand
CGAAGTGCCTTCGGCACTCCCCTTCAACACCCCACGAACATCATCGCCACAGCCCAAGCCCCTGCCGTAGCCACCCAAGACAGACCTGCAGTCAAGACCGCAAAGCCACAACTGATTTGCAAAATTTTTATTATTATCATTTGAACTTAAATAAACAGGCATCTCATTTATTCCTTTTATTTTTTTATCTCTTAAAAATAATCCATAATTTTCTGCTTGGTCTTGAAATAGCCATAAAGTTAATTCTTCTTGATTAAATCTATTTGTTGGAATCTCAAATTTTCCTCTTTTGTTTAAACTTAAAACTCTTCTTTTTTCTAATGGTTTGTTTTTATCTGCTTCTGCTTGTTTGCAATATTGATTAGTTAATTTATCATCAATATAAAATTCTTTTCCATCTTTATGTGCTTGAACTGCTTGTTCTGCAAATTCTTGATTTAAAAGTGGAGAGTTTCTTATGAATAATGATTGATTTGGAACAGAAATAACTCCTTCTTTAATATAACTCCCAAAGTTACATAAAGAACTATCTCTACCTTCTTGAATTCTTGCATAAGCTAAATCTCTTGCTGATATTAAACTTGCACCAGCACCCTTAATAGTTTTCAAAGCTTCATCAAAAGGTTTTGCAACTCTATGAACAATTCCTAAACCTTTAATTTCTGCTTCATATGCTTTTGTCATATTATTTAAGAGTTATAGGGCTTTTTAAACTTTTCTGTTCTGTTGTTATTTGATAGAAGTAACAAAAATAAATCTAATTTATTTTTTAAAACACAAAAACTTATTTCATCATCTTTTCATTAAATCAAGCTTAATCTCCTAAAACTCGCCTTACCTCGTTTATAACATCATTTATCCACATCTTGAAAGATGTGGTTTAATTTCTGACATTACTAAAAGTATAATAATATTTAATGTCTATAAAAAAACTTGTGTTAGATGGTTTTAGATTATTATCAAAAAAATAATCAGTGAAAAATTGAGCATGAGGAAATTTTTTTGTGGGTTATCTTTGATAAAAGATTATTTTCTTTTTATCAATCCTAAAGCAACAGCACCTGCTCCAAACAAAGCAATTGTGGAAGGTTCTGGGATATAACCAATTCTTTTATTTGCATAAAAATCCAAATTTTCTGTGTCGGGATTATAGATAACTTCTGTTTTCCAAAGACTTTTTGTTTTTAAATTAAATGCCTTGACATTAACACTAGAAATTTTATTTAAAATATAATTAATTGAATCTGAATTTATTTTTAAATCATTATAATAACCAACTGGATTTATTGAACTAGAACTTCCTATGCACTCATCACCTCTAAATATTCCAATTTCATCTCCTGGTTCTGCAAATCCTAGATAATCAAAAGAAAATCTTCCTGATAAACTAAGTCTTGCGTGGATATTCAATTATTTTCTGATAATAACATAAACTTTCTTTCCT
>JBBSXH010000022.1:0-1894 GCA_038045865.1 Nanobdellota archaeon | reverse complement strand
TTCAATTCATCATTAAGAGATTGTCTTTCATCAGAGGTTAGAGCAGGAACTAAAAAAATAAAACTTATCAAGACGATTAGGGTTATAATTAATGCCCTTATACGAGGGACAAAAATTGCCTGTTTTTCCCCCAACCCTTTTTTCATGTTTTTATTATTCATTTTCTCTTTCTTATCCATTTTTCCTGTTTTTATTTGTTTTATTTATCATTTTTCAATTATTTTTCACCTATTTTTCACCTTTTTCATCCTTTCATCCTCAAAAATCTCCATATTTGAGCGGAAAAAATCATCATTTTTCATTCTAGAAAAAATCGTCACCTTTTTCCCAATTTCTTCATCATACCCAAAAATTTCTTTATCATGTTTCTTCATTTTTTCATCTTCTTTTCTTTTTTCTCTTTCTTGCTTTTTTTCAAGATAAATCTCATGAAACCATAAGCTTGTAAAATAACTTCTATCTTTTTCATTTAAAACATATTTTTTAAGATACTCTTCGGGAATTTTATCAGCACCAAGTTTTTTAAAAATACAAGCAAGAATAATATCATTTGGATTAAATTCATAATATACTTTTTCATCAAACCATGCACATCTAAAATTTCTTAACCAAATATCTGTTCTAACAGACAGGGCAAGTGCATAAGTAAAAAGCTGGGAAACAGCATCAACTTTCTCAGCTTCTGGTTTATAATCCAAAACATAAATTAACCCAAATCTTGCCTGAACAATATCAATATGACCTGTGATATTATTACTATTATTTTCATTAATACAACTCTCTCTTTTTTCATTAATATTTTTATAATTTATTTTATTAATTCTCATATCACTTTTAAATATTATATTATTAACTTTTTTATTATTATCATTATTAACTATTATGTTACTAACTTTTTCATTATTAAATACTATATTGTTGTTATTAATTTTACTCTCCTTAACACCTTCTTTATTATTAACCCAATCTTTATTATTTTGTTTACTGCCAGCATCTGAAAATTCCCCATCATCTTTCTTATTTTTATTAACATCAGAAACATGAAAAATATCAGAAACATCAGAAAAAATCCCAAACTCAAAATTTAATTTATCAACCTCTTCAGAAGTTAACCATATAGGAACTTCTACAGCAATTGTTGAAGTGTCGTTGCTTAACATAAAATCCTGAACAATCTCGTGTCTCTCTCTATTTGTCCTTGCCATTTTAAGGGCAAGACCTGCCAGCTTGCATGCATAATTATTCTTTTTCTCAACACTAATCAATTTGCTATTTGCATAATTAATCTTAATCTGGCTACTTCTCAAATTATCTTTTAAAAATAATTCATGAGGGCAAGTTTCTGCAACACTAAATAAATAATTCATTAACCCAGAAAAATACTCTGTTAAAAACATGTCCATCTTTAACTTATGATATTTATACAAATAAGGCTGTTTATGCTCTATTAATTTCTCAAAAACCGGATTTGAAAAAGCAAATCCTCTCTTACACACAAACTCCCCTCTAATTCTCCTAAATGTGCATATATCAGAAAACTCATTCATCCATGAACTTATTAATCTTGGATATGTTTTAATACAGAACTTCATATTAACTTTTTTAGAAGCATTTTCAAGACTCATTCCTTTATTATAAAATGAAATAGCATTAAGGATTACATTTGTAGGATATGACTTGTTCAGCATTTTTTTCATAACAAAATACCTCTTGCAATTCTTACAATAATATTTTTGAATTTCTTCTCTCTTATTTCTTCTCAAACCCTTTTTCTGAATACTGCTTCCAAAACTTTCGCATTCTGGGCATCTTGCTTCTGCTTCTTTATTTTCCATTAAACTTTTTAATTTCATTTTCATGTTTTTATTATTTTTATTTTTCATTATTTTCAACA
>JBBSXH010000021.1:0-4183 GCA_038045865.1 Nanobdellota archaeon | reverse complement strand
ATTAATTAGTTTTTGATTAATATCGAGCTCCAAAAAATAGTTGGGATGTAGCCGGATGATTGATTTAGATCTAATAATTAGGTTTAAACCCAAATAAGTTTTCTCCAGCTGTTCTTAGGGGTTCTACTTCTGCTTCTTCCATGTAAGGCAATGAAGCCATTCCATGTGCTTTTTTGTAAACATCAAAGACAGTATAACAAGTACTAATTGCTTTTGCTTCTACAAAATTTCTTATATATTTTTCTGCATAATTATCTGGTTTGATTTTTTTCTTTTTTATTTCATTTAATTTTTCTTCAGGAGTTTCTTCTTCTTTCTTATCTGATTTAAAAAAATCAAACAATGCTGTAAAGGGATTATCATCTGAATTTTCCTCTTCTTTTTTTATTTCGGTTTTGCCTTCTGTTAGTTCGTCTATATCTCCTTTTAATTGTGCTAATGAATCATCTGTCATTCCACTAATAAGTTTTAAAGAATCATTTAAATCAGATTCAGATAATTTTGCTTTTAATTTTTCTATTTCTTCATCATTTAATGCATATGCTTTAAATGTAACTATTGATTTTCCTCCATAAACATAACCCTGCCCAACTCTTGTTGGGATTCCTCTAAAATTAAAATCAAAAAAAACAACAGAATTATATGTTCTTAATTTTTTCATTTTTGCAAAATCTCTAGGTAAATCTTTATCAATTACTGCATCTTTTACTTTAAAGGGGCTTGTTCCCATTATGCTTAGTTCAAAAATCATTGTGTTAAATGCACTTACTAATGCAGCATTTGAACTCAAACCATCATTCATTTCAAGTTGCTGTGCTGCTTTAAGATAAGGTTTTGCCCATTTTGTATTTAATTTTAATGCATTTATCTGGCTCTTTAAATAAATTTTTTCAATTTCAAATCTCTTTCTTAAGTCTTGCTCACTTGTTTTTTTCCATTGGTTAAATTCTTGAATTCTTGGTTTTAAAATTCTTCCAACTCTTTCATTTAAATCTAATTTATCTACATCTTTTTCAGAATTAACCATCATAAATGCATCTCTTATTGTTACAAATTGCAAGTTTCCAGATGCAAGCCCATTTATACTTCCTGCTCCTCTTTGAACATCTACCCTATCCATCCATATTTGCTTTAATGCTAAATTTCCTGCTTCTGATTTTTGTTTATCAGTTGAATTTGCTTCATCATAGTTACTTAATCTTATTTTAAATTCTTTTAAATCATAAATTAAATTTAAAGCAGATCTTAAAATTGCATTAACTGTTTCCATTGCTTTTGTTGCATATTGTTGCATTTGTCCTCTTCTTACCCCTAACTCTCCAAAACTCTCGCTTCCAGGAGATGCTGCAAAATTATCTACAAGTTTATCTACACTTTTGAACATACCTCCACCAATAAAATCCAATATCCAAAAATAAACTGGTTCTAATCTTTCTGCAGATGAATTATAAACAAGTTTATGTTCTGAAGAAGGGCGAGGATTTAAATTAAACTCCTTCATTTTTTTCAGTGCTATATTAAACCCCTGTTTTTTTATTGCTGTTTTAAACTTTTGTATATCTGACTTTGTTCCTTCACAATATCTATCTGGATTAATCGCACATATAATATTATCTATTTCACTCATTTTTTATTCTCTTTTTTATTAAGAATATCAAGATATATTTGTTTTTAAATTTTGGTATTGGGGTTTTAAACAAACATTCAGAAAGACTTATAAAGATTTTAATTTACAAATTGTAATGGGTGCATTTAAATTTCCTAATTATGGAAAACCTCATATTGAACAGGATGTCAAAGCAGCTATAACTTTGGTTCATACTACTTTTAAAAGTATTAAAAAATCTCCTACATTAGAAGAAATTAGTAATTTTTGTTTTGTTCATAAGTTTCCAATTCCAAATAAAAAAGATTTTGAATTAGCTATCCAACAAAAATATATCGTCTTAGAAAACAACACTTATGTATTAAATGAAATTGCATATTCTATATCTAACATAGGATGCTTTGCAAAAGAAGATTATAAAACTAAAAAAAGGGATTGTCATCATATCTTTGAAGTCAATAAAGCAACAAGAAAATATTTACATGAAAATCACAAAGAAAAAGAAGTTCTAGTAACTCTTTAAAATTATTTTTTTCTTTAAGCTTTTCTCACGAAATCAGCCATCGATTTTCTATCAAATTTTACTATTTCTTCTGTTTCTGAATCAATTAAAATATTTAAAATAATTAATCCTTCTAAAATGCAAGTAAGATTCCAAACCTGTTTGTTGTCGTATATTTGCAGAACAGCAATTATTTTTTGAAATTTACTTTTTATATTATATTTTTCTGCTTGTTGTTCTGCAATAGATGGAATTTCATCTAAGTCTATTATTATATCTGAAGATATCTTAGTTAAAGGCGGTTTAGTATTATCTTCAATTAATTTATCTTCTGTTAAACTAATTTCTTTTCTTTCATTTATTGAAAAAGTATATATATTTTCTCCTTTTTTATAATCCAAACTTTTTTGGTTGTTATTGTTATTTAAAAAATCCAAAATAAAAAATCCTGCAACTAATTCTGCATTTTGGTATTTTTTCTTAAAATCAAGAAAAACATCAGAGTTTGTTATTGTTTTGAAAGTTGTTTTAAAGTCCATAATCATTTTAGTCTTCTCTATATTTTAAGTATTGTGGTATTAAAGATTTACCTTCTTTTGCTGTTGATAATGCTAAATCTTAAGAGTTATGTAAGAGCTTTTTAAAAGGGTTTGAAATACTCTAAATTTTTTTATAAAACTACAAAAACCTCATCTTCAAATCTCATCCCCACAAAAATATTAAAAGTTTCCGATATCAGAATTCAAATTATCTCATCAATCAACTTGATAGTTGCTTTAAAAAAATCCTCTGCTTTGTCCTGATGAGAATCAATTAATTTTCCATCAATATCATTTAAGCCACCATGCATAACTTTTTTATGCAATTCATAAACTTCAATAAAATTAATTACATGCTTCATGTCTAATAATTTTTTATCAACAAAATTTTCTTTTAATAAAATAGATATATGTTCTGGTGAAGGAGGCAAAACTCTTATAGCCATTAATAATGCTTGTGCACAATCAACAAATGCCCAATAACAACCCTCAATAGAAGATATTTCTGCAAATTTACTATTTCTAATATGTCCTGGAACTCTATTCAAAGCATTATAAATTGATTCAGGGGTTGGTTTTATTTTTCCCTGATCCAAAAGTATCTTCAATGGATTAAAAAATCCACCCAAATCAATCAGAGTTTCTCCATATCTTAAAATATTTACTACAGTTGGGTCTCCTTTTGTTAAGTCATTCCACCAAGTAGTTAATTTAACTGTGTTTATATGCAATTCTTGTTTGTAAGGATTTTCACTGACAATTTTTCCTAATTCTTCTCTATACCATAAAGTTAATTGGTCATCAAATTTAATTGAAGCATCATCTAAAATTATTATTATATCAATATCAGAACCAGAAACAGCAGTATGTTTTGCCTGACTTCCAAAAAGAACTACTGATTTAATCATCTTATCAAATCTTTGATAAACCTTTTCTGCAAAATCCATTGCAATATCTCTTTCTGATTTTAATTGCAAGGTAGGATATTTATTTAATTCTGATTTTTTAGAACTCTTTTCTTTAATTGGTTCTCTTGTTTCTACAACCTTCTCTTTAATCTCTTCTTTTTTTTCAGCCATCTTTTTGTATTATATTAATGTAATATATACTTTTAAATCTTACTTATAATTTCATTCTATCCCTTTCTCAATCAAATCAATAAATTCATTTACATCTTTCTCTAATTCTTGACTAATAGCCTTGAAAACAAGCTCATCATCAATTTCTCCGTATTGATGAGCGATTATATTTCTCATTCCTTTTGCTGCTTTTAATCTTTTAGCAAGTTCTTCTCTAATCAGTTTATTTTCATAGAGAATATCAAAAACTTCTTTTTCATATTCAGGATATTTAAATTCTTTGTGGTTAATTACTAAAAATGCTAAATCCTCAACAGCTTCAATAATCTTCTCAAAATATCTTTCACCTATCGCCTTTATTTTAAAATCATTTTGATAATCTTCCAGATTAATGTCTTCTGGGGCTACATCCCAACTAAACTAATTCTATAATTTTTTGCAAATCGGCAAGTTTAAA
>JBBSXH010000020.1:0-1177 GCA_038045865.1 Nanobdellota archaeon | reverse complement strand
ATATTTGGTAATTGGATAGATTTTGTTAAAAGCAGCCAAATAAAAATTTGCATCTTCAAAGTTTTTCGCCTCGTAATTATTTGAAAAACACATAAAATCCATTGAGCGGACGATTTCGAGAACTCTAGGAGAAACTGTAGTTTTCTCAATATCAAAAACATATTTCACTTCATCATTTTCATCGTAAAAAATATTCCGTCCGTGATAGTCGCCATGAATGATGTGATCATTTTTCAAATTTAATTCTTCGTATCGTAAATTATTTTCTGCTACCAATTTTATTTTGCATTGGAGTGTCTCCAAAGCTAACTTATCAAAATTAGTTTTTACCGAAGTTGTCTCAATTCTTTGTTTTATTGTTTCCGCCTCTGATAAAAACTCTTCTTTCTTCCACCCTTTTACATAATCGTGAATAATATCTGGGTATCCTTGCTTACTTAAAATATGAATTTCAGCCAGCATTTTTCCAGCAGATTCAAACGCTTTTCGTGAGCGTTCCGTTCTCTGAATGATTCTCCCTTCTACAAAAGGAAAGAGTGAGTAATATTTTTTAGCATGTTCAAAAATATAATCACCCTCGTTATTTTGGATAGGTAAAATAACTGGAATATTACCGCTCGCAAAAAAGAACTTCGCGCGGTGAATTTCTTTTATCTTTTCGAGATTATCAAAACGATACTGTTTTAGGAATAATTTGGTACCCCCATTCTGCAAAATAAAATTCTGGCTCAAATAGCCGTCCCTCATTTTTTCAAAAAGCTCCACTTTTTTTGCTATTCCATAAAGTTTTTGGATTTTCTCTAAAACTTCAGATATTGTTTCTGTATTTTCCATATTTTTTTATTTCAATAATTCATCAACAGAAACATCAAGCGCATTCGCAAGTTTTTCTAATACACCAAGAGTGATATTTTTCTTGCCACCCTCAATAGCACTCATATAGCTTCTGTCCATATCTAACTTGCGACAAATATCTCCCTGCGACATTTTACGGCGAAGCCGTATGCGCTTGATGTTCTGTCCTAGTTTTTTGGAAATTTGAGCCATATTGCAATATCCACAGCATAGCAATTATTGCGTTTTAATTCTATGTGGTATTATAATTCCATATATGAATTTGTATTGGCGAAGAAAATTTTTGGCGAATCCGAAACCCGCCCGCATTCCTCCCCAGACC
>JBBSXH010000019.1:0-3049 GCA_038045865.1 Nanobdellota archaeon | reverse complement strand
TCACCTGATGATAATATCAAAGAGGCACAACGTTTGTTTACGAATGTCGGAGTGAATCAGTAATGGATTTTGTTAATGTTGTTTTAATGCTTAGTATTGCAATAGGATTACCATATATGATGTTTGATGGTATTCCAAAATTATATGAATTATCACAACATAATCTCGATAATGTTGGTGGAAAATAATGCACTCAAAATACGTTACAAAAACGGAATCAATCTCACAGGAACATGGAACACCCGATGTGATATTTTTCCCATTACATAACGAGTTTAACTTTACAATTGATTTATGTGCATCAAAAGAAAATGCTTTACTTCCTAAATACTATACAAAAGGTGATGATCTATTCACAAAGGAAATAAAAGAAACAGGTTTTGCCAATATTGAATTTGTAAGGGCTAAGAAATTTGCCAAATACTTTTACGAACAATCTCAAAAATTCGGTTCAACAATAGTGATGTTATGCACAGTAAAATCAAATACTAATTGGTGGCGTGATTATGTAATGAAAGCAAGGGAAGTTAGATTTATCAATGGTAAAGTGTATTTTAAAGCAGAAGGTAACACACAGGGTTTAAGATTTCCTTGTGCAATTGTAATATTTGCAAAACATATAGGTGATACAAAGTTTAGTATTTTTAATCAGGCACAACAAACATTTCAAAAGGTTGAGGACAAATGAAAGTTAAATGTAATGAATGTGGTTTTGAATCTAATTATGATGAGATGATTAACCATGCTAAAAAAACAAAGCATTGGGATGAAGAAATTAACAAGATACCTAATTGTCATTTCCTAGATGATAATGAGGTTATAGAATTATATCGTAAAAATATAGTATATACAATGAAAGTAAACACACTTGCAGATTTAGATTCGTTTTTTGAAGCGATTGAATGTGACAGAAAAGATTTCAAAAATATCCATCCAGATATGACAACTGATATTTTAGATAAGTATGGTAGAAAGAAACTTGTACATGAGGTATTTCAAGCATTACAAAATAATTCAAAGGTTGATGAGAAATGATGAAATGTGAGAATGATAATTGGTTATTCTATATCGTGTTACTTAATTCTGTTTGGATTAGTGTATTCGTTATTACAAATGGTCAATCCAGAAGTGGTATTGATATTGTTGGTGGAATTTATGATATAATTTCATCGATTCGATATAATTTATTATTTTTCTTTGTTTTTGTTGGCATGACTAGTTTTCTTAGTTATTTTTATACGAGAAATTATCTCCATTTGGGATTAATTGGTTTGTTTGCTTTTTCATTTTTAGTTATGAGTTATTCTTTTTGTCTTGAATGTATTTTTAATGATACTGTGGAGTTGTTCCAATGGTAGAATTACCATTACATTCTTTTCAAAGTGTTGAGGGGAATAAGAAATGAGTTTAGAAGAAAAAATCAAAGATTTGAAAATGAAATGGTTTATGTTCGGTGTGATTTTTGGATTGTTTTTTGGTTTTTTCACTGCAATAGGAATAGTATTAGAATATCCAGATATATTAAAAACTGATATTGATAATAATGATAATGGTTTTAAAAAAGGTTTGATTGACTATACATATAAAACAGAATTTACATCTGAACCACCTCTACAAGATAGAGTATGCGATTATGATGAAATGAGATTTGAAACTCTTATAGGTGACATTTATTGTATGCGTGAAGTCAGATTTGATGATATTTCCGCTTATGATAGGATTTTAGAGCATTGTTCAGGTTCTTATTTTACAAAGTGGGATATTATGAAAGATGAGACAATATTAAGTTGTAAATTTATTTATGAACGTGGATCACAGCACTGGCAATTCGGGGAAGATTGAAGAATGAATAAGCAAGAAGTTATGAATTATTTGAGAAATGTAAAAAATCTTAGCACTGAGAATAAATTTATTTATTATTGGTCAATACTTATGGCAGTTTGGATTGTCAGTATAGGAACAACTCATCTTGTTTGTTTGATAACAAGTTCACATTTATTGCATGAAACTATTGTAGGTCATATAGTTAGTTGGATTCTTGCAGGTCTAATTGTATTTTTTATTGTAGTTAATTTTCAAGATAAGATAATATCATTATTTAATAGATGTTTTGAACCTCAATCATCATATATTAACTCAGAGGTAATGCGAAGTTGAAACAGTGGTATTATGATTGTATTTGTGGTCTGATTTTTTATAATGAAGATGAAGCATTTGAACATAAGAAGGGAAATTTAGAGCATAGAGTTTACTTCAATGATGCAAATGGAAGTAGAACAACAGAACTTGGAATATTGAGAAGTTCGTTAGATCACAACAATACATCGGGTATGGAGAGTAAGAAATGAATATTGATGAAGAAATTAGACAAGACCAAGATAATATTGTAAAGTTAAAACAGCAAAAAATAGAGTTAGAACGAAGAAAGAAATTATTAGTTGATGATTATTGTTGGAAAGAAGATAATGCTTATCATCGAATCATAACTCTTTTTGATAATAGAAAGGATGATGAATATGGCAGACGTTTCTTAGTTGAGAAAATCAGTTTTGGTAAAGAGACACCATATTATAGAAGTGATAGCATAATTAGTTCTTGTTTGACACTTGAATGGAGTCAAGAAGTATCTTATGAAAAATGGATGATAAAAGGCGAACAGATAGACATAAAGGATTTCTATTTAATTAAATTGCAAATACTTGAAGCGTTGAAAGAACAGTCAGGTGGTAATTTTAAAATTAATTTAGTACCAAAAACACAAGTTGTCATATTACAAAATAATGCAGGTGTGAGTGGATAATGAGTAATTTAGATAGATATGGACAGATTACGTTAATGCTTAATGGAATTATTATATCAGATAAAAAATATGAAGAATTAATAATTGAACATGAATCTCTTTATAGAAAATTACAAAACGCAGAAATATTACAAAATGAAATCAAAGAGATGAAAAACGACATTAAAATTCTAAAGGCAGATCAATATTTAATAAAACGAATTAGAACTAAAACTATAGTTGATGAGATAAAACAAAGATTGATGAAGG
>JBBSXH010000018.1:0-2122 GCA_038045865.1 Nanobdellota archaeon | reverse complement strand
TTGATAGAATATTTAGCAAAATTAGGGAGATGACGATAATGCTACAGTATCCTTTAGAATTTAAACAAAATTTTCCTTCATTCTGTCTTTTCTTTTATCTCTTGTGTCGTAGCACTTCCGTGAGTAACTGAATTCAATTTGTCATAAAAATCTGATTGCAATCCAACAGGGATATTCAACACACATTCTAAATCTCCATTAGACAACCAATCTTCTTTTTCTTTATATTCTTGAAGCAATCCATAAATTTTGCCTGTGTGCTGTGCAGGTATTCTAATTCTTAATTTTTTAGTTTCTATTTTAATTGGAAGTATTTTACTTAAACTTTCTACTATATTTTTAATTTGTTTTTCAACAGGCTGATTCTCAATTTTAGTTCCTGCTTGTTTTAATGCACTTGAAATTGTGTCAGGAGTAAAAGGACGATTTGTTCTTGCATCAAGAGCATTTCTTGATAAGAAATCAACAATCTGTTTTCTTTTATTTTCCACTGCTTCATATCTGAATTCCTGAGTAACTTCTAAATCTCCTCTTTTAACAATTTTTCCAACAACCTCTGCAAAATTATCAGTTTCAAAAGCACTAAGAAGAACATCACTTCCTGCTCTCATTCCTTTTTTTAATTCAGTATAAATTGCATTATCTCTTATCACTTCATTAATTCCAATTTTTTCTCCTTTTCTAAATTTGATAGCTTTTTCTAAATCTACCATTGTCTCAAAAATCATGCTTCCTTTTCTTAATCGTGCAATTGTGTCTGTCATGTTTGTTATTTTAATAATTTTAATGAATTTAAATATTTGTATGTTATTTAATGACTACTTTTGTTAATATTTTAAACTCTTTAAACTCTTTGGCTTATGTTTTCAAGCCCAAATATATTAATCATAGCGATTTATTTAAATATTATTAAAAGGTATTATTAATAAATAATTGTTAATTAAAAACTTACTTATATCTCAAAATTTCTTCATCAGTTACTCTTTTTAACTTTCCTTCTTGATTTTGTATATAAGAAACATTAAATCTTTTAATATCAAATTTAGTCCCAAGAACTTTCCTAAAGATATCTAATCCTAATTTAATTCCTTCATCAATTGTTAAATCTTTTCTATATTCTCTTCTTAATTCTTCTTTTATTTTATCATCATTTTCTCCAATAGCAATTGCATAATATTCAAAATAATTTCCTGTAATATCACTTGTGTAAAGTTTGCATTTATCTCCGTTTTTTCCTGCAATCATTAAAGCAACTCCAAACGGACGAACTCCTGGATGTTGAGTATATTGTTGTTTTATATCTGAAACTTCTCTTATCACAGATTCTACATCAATTGGAGAATCATAAGTAACTCTATGCTGTTGAGCAATTAATCTTGTTTGGTTGATTAAAATTCTTGCATCAGACAAAATTCCTGCCCCGCTCGCCATTATATGTTCATCAATTTCATAGATTTTATCAGAAGATTCTTTAACAATTAGTTCATCTTTTATTCCTTTGTCTGCAACAATAATAACTCCATCAAAACATTTTATACCAATACTTGCAGTTCCTAATCTCACTGTTTTTTCAGCATACTCAACTTGCAAGATATGTCCGTCAGGTGAAAACATGGTTGCGCTTCTATCATAACCCATTACTTGATGTTGCATATCTGGTATTTCCATGTTCACTCAATTCCTCCGTGTGAACATGGGAACTTAAAAATTTCAATTTTTTTTGTTTCCATTTTATTTTCCTTTAATTAATATATTTAATTCTTCAACATTTAACAGTCTTGATAAATTTTTGCAAGTTTCAACAATTTCTCTGCTTTCTGCACCTATGGGAGTAGTACTTATAAATCCCCCTCTAGATTTATCTTGATAATCTCTAATTCTTGGTTCAATCCCAGGCTCTCTCACAACTTTAAAAGAATATTCAATGGGATATTCTTGATTTGGTTTATCTTCCATTTTATTTTCTTATTTTGTTGCTTTTTATATTTAATTGTTCTACTGCAATATACACAGAAATCTCCTTCAAAAAATTGAATTAAAGATTGTTTATAAATCTTGTTGTTATTAGATACTGTTACCTTATCGGGTTATCATCTAGATTTGTACAATATTCTATCAAACT
>JBBSXH010000017.1:0-4958 GCA_038045865.1 Nanobdellota archaeon | reverse complement strand
GCAGGAACAATAATGTTTTTGATAAGTAAGTTTTTGATATAATAAAAATCCTTTCATTAACTTTATTAACATATTCTCTTCTTGTTTATCATGCAAACCAAAAAAATTCATACAGAAGAATTTTTGGGTCCAGAAAAATCTAACCCAAATAAAGATTTTTCTAGGAAACAAAATAAACCTCACAAAAAATTCAAAATCCTCGCAGCAGGCGACTTCCACGGAGATTCATCTGCAACTAAAAAACTTGCAGAAAAAGCATATAAAGAAAATGTTGATTTAGTTGTTTTAACAGGAGACATAACTGGAATTATTGAAACAAGCAATCTTCTCAAACCATTCATAGACAAAGGCAAAAAAGTTGTTTTTGTTCCAGGAAACTGGGATTCAAGCGAAACCTCAAATTTTTTAACAAAATTATATGGAGTAGAAAATATAGGAAATCATTATGTTAAATCTGGAAATGTAGGAATATTTGGAATAGGAAGTCCAGATTGGCAATTAAACCTTAATGAAAAAAAGACTTTTGAAAAATTAAAAAAAGATTTTGATAAAATAAAAGATTTAGAGAAAAAGATATTAGTCAGCCACATTCATTCAGCAGGAACAAAATCAGAATTTTCAGGGGTTCCTGGAAGCACTGCAATAAGAAAAGCAATAAATGAATTTAAACCAGATTTATTTATTTCAGGGCATATTCATGAAGCAGAAGGTTTAAGTGAAAAAATAGGCAAAACTAGGGTTATTAATGTAGGTAAGAGAGGAAAGATAATAGAAATCTGATGATTATAAATATATAAAAACATGATTTCCTCAATACCTCAATCAGCACAAGAATTAGGATTTTCTTTTCAAGATTATGAAAAGTTAGCTAAAAATCTAACAAGAATTTTAAATATACCCCAAGAAAAATGGCAAAGTATTTTAGATGAAGCAAATAAAACATTTCCAGAAAAAATAAAAAAATTAGGAATAAAATTAATTTGTGATATATGTTATGATAGAGAATTCTTCAAAGAATCTGGTTATCTATACCACGAGAGCTCTCCAATTCAAGGATGTCTTACTACAAATTTAGCAGATTATTTATTAAGAAATTCAGATAAAATAAAGGTTTAATTATCATCTGCAAACATTTTTATATAATCACTAACATACAAATAAGATTAAAATGCCCTCTAATAAAAAACCAAACCCAAAAGCAATTGAACAAAGCCAATTCAGGGTTTTCAACCCAGAAGATGTAAAGCAAACAGTAGAAATCCCTGTAAAACCCAAACCTTCAATTGAAGAAATAGAAACAATTGAAAAAGTGGGTACTAAAAAACCTATAAAAAATACAAAAAAGAGAGTTACTCCCACAAAAAAATCAAAAACTTCAAAGGATTCTATTGAAACTTTTTCAAAACCAATTACACTAAAAAAATCAGGATATACTTTAATTATAACAGAAAAACCACAAGCAGCAGAAAAAATTGCAGCAGCATTATCAAATGGAAAAGATAACAAAATAAATCGCCCAGGAGGAGTTTCCTACTATGAACTTGAAAGAAATAATAAAAAAATAGTAGTGGCTTGTGCAGTAGGACATTTATTTTCTGTTGCACAATCAAAAAGAGAAACAGGATATCCTGTTTTCAATATTGGATGGAAACCAAATTATGAAGTAAGAAAAGCAGATTTTACAAAAAAATATTATTTAACAATTTTAAGTTTAGTAAAAGGTGCTTCAGAAATTATAGTTGCAACAGATTTTGATATTGAAGGAGAAGTTATTGGTTATAATATTGTTAGATTTATTGCTCAACAGCAAGATGCAAAAAGAATGAAATTCTCTGCACTAACTTCAGATGAAATTCAAAATGCTTATGAAAATGCTCACCCAACAATAGAATGGGGACAAGCGATAGCAGGAGAAACAAGACACTTTTTAGATTGGATGTATGGTATAAATTTATCAAGAGCACTAATGAGTGCAATAAAAACAACAGGCAAGTTTAGAATAATGTCTATTGGAAGAGTCCAAGGTCCTACATTAAAATTAATAGTTGAAAAAGAAAAGCAAATTAGAGATTTCAAATCTTCTCCTTATTGGCAGGTTTTCATAACCATTAATAATAATAAAAGTACCTTAGAACTAAAACATATAAAAGACATAATAAAAAAACAAGAATTAGATAAATTTAAAGAATTAAAAGGTAAAAAAGCAATTGCAAGCACAACAAAAACTCAACAGGTAATAACTCCTCCTGCTCCTTTTGATTTAACTACATTACAGATAGAAGCCTATAAGTTTCATGGAATAACTCCTGCAAACACATTACAAGTTGCTCAAAAATTATATCTTGGAGGACTAATCTCTTATCCAAGAACCTCTTCTCAAAAAATACCAGAAGCAATGAATCCTCAAAAGATTTTAAAACAATTAGAAAAAAAGAATTCTCTTTTAACAAAACATGCAACAAGAAACAAGCCAGTTGAAGGAAATAAATCAGACCCTGCTCACCCAGCAATAATTCCAACAGGAACCTATGCTAAATTAACTGATTATGATGAAAAAATTTATAATTTAATTATGAAAAGATTTATTTCTTGTTTTTGTGCTGATGCAAAACTTGCAAATAAAAAAGTAGAAGCAGAAATTAATGGATTAAAGTTTAACACAAGAGGTATGGAAGTTTTAGAAGCTGGCTGGATGAATGTTTATCCTGCAAAAATGGAAGAAAAGCAAATTAAAGATTTTAATGGAGAAGTAAAAATAGATAATGTGAAAATAGAAGAAAAAGAAACTCAACCTCCAAAAAGATATTCTCCTGCTTCAATTATCACTGAACTAGAGAAAAGATCGCTTGGTACAAAATGTTTAACAGGAGATACAAAAGTTATTTTCAATGGTGAATTAACTAAAATAGAAGAGTTATTTAATTCAGGAAAAGTTTACACTAAAGAAAAGGATACTGAAATAAAAGAAATAAATGGAAAAACAATTTCTTTTTTAGAAAAAGAGGAATATCCAATAATAACTTCACCCTTATTCATCTCAAAAAGAAAAATAAAAGAAGATGAAAGTGTAATCCAAATAGAAACAGATTCTTCAATAATTAATTTAACTGAAGACCATTTGGTATATGTTCTAAGAGATAATAAAATTCAACAGATAAAATCAAAAGAATTAAAATTAAGCGATAATGCAATAGGGATAATAAAAAATTTGAAATATGGAAATATAATAATTACCCAACCGATATTCGATAAAAATTTCAAAGAAATTAGAGGAGAAATTTTACATAAATTTTCACAAAAAAAAAGTAGAGGGATCAGAAAAGATTACTTACCAATAAAATGGTCTAATTCGTTGGCTTGGGTATTAGGTTATTACTATGGTGATGGAAGTTATTCTAATCCAAAGTATAATGGGTCTCATCAAGTCTACTTTACAACAACAGAGAGAAAAGCCCTTAACTTATTGAAAGAAAATATAAAAAATATATTTGGAATTGAACCATATGCTTATAATTTAGGCAATACATATAAAGTAAATTGCAATTCTGTAATGTCATATTTTTTAGCAAAATGTTTTCCAGAAATTGAAGGAAAAAATCCATTATTTATCCCTCACCAATTTAAAGGGGAATTTTTAAAAGGTTTTTTTGATGCAGATGGAAATATCCATTTAAGACCCAAAGGAACAACAAAAATTAAGGGTATTAAATGCCATTCATTTAATACCCCCAGAGTAAAATTTACCCTAGCAAATGAAAAATTAATTATTTGGGTCAAAGATCTACTTAGTCAAATAGGAATACAAACAAAAATTAACAAAGGAATAGCCAAATGTAATGGTAAAACATTTAATTGTTGGACTATTTTAATTAGTGGTAGAGATAAAATTGAAAAATTTGCATATAAAATTGGTTTTTCAAATTATAAAGAAGATTTATTATACAAAGGACTCAAATGTGATTCTTGTAAATATAAAGTTCTCAAAAATTCAGCAAAAATATGTTTAATCTTAAATAAAAGTCCATTAAAAATTGAAGAACTTGAAGAAGAAAGCCTAATTAAAAAATATGAACTTAGAGTAGCATTAAAAAGATTAGTTAAGTTAGGAATGATAAATAAAAAAAGATATACTAACAGAAATAAAAATATATACACTCTTATAGATAAAAGTATAGAATTTATTAATCATTGTATGAAATTGCTTTATGAAAAAAATATTTTTGGGGCATATAATATCCTCATAAATAAAATAAGCAAAAAACAATATTCAGGTTATGTTTATGATATTTCTATTGAAGAAGATTCTCCAAATTTTGTTATAGAAGGTAATCTTCTAGTACATAATTCAACCAGAGCAAATATTATTGAAACTCTTTATCAAAGAAATTATGTTAAAGACAAGTCAATAAAAGCAACAGAATTAGGAATAAAATTAATTGAAAGCATGGAAAAACACTCTCCAATAATTATTGATGAAAAACTCACAAGAGAAATGGAAAAAGACATGGAAAGCATAAGAAATTCTAAAAAAGATTTAAACCAAACACAAGCAATAACAATAGAAAAAGCAAAAACAGCTTTAATAAAAATTTCAGCAGATTTTAAAAAACAAGAAGTAGAAATAGGAAAAGAATTAGTTAATGCAAATCAAGCCCTATGGGACAGCGAAAAAGAAGAAAATAAATTAGGATTAAAATGTCCATTATGCAACAAAGGTGATTTAACTTTAAAATTCACTCCAAGATTTAAATCATATTTTATTGCCTGTTCTGAATATCCAAATTGCAAGCAGACATTTTCTCTTCCTTCAAATTCTTTAATAAAAAAAACAGATAAAGTTTGTGAGTCTTGTAAATGGCCAATGTTATTAAGAATAAAAGCAGCTAAGCATCCTTGGATCTTCTGTCCAAATCCAAAATGCGAAAGCAAGAAAGAATTAGACATCAACGGAAATACAA
>JBBSXH010000016.1:0-3583 GCA_038045865.1 Nanobdellota archaeon | reverse complement strand
ATAAAGTTTATAAAAGATATAAACCTTACTAAAATAAGAATTCTCATAGGAGCGAATAAGATTATAATATTATTAAATAAAAGCAATAATCTTTAAAAAGAGTAAATAATATAGATATATCATGGTAGAAAAATTAGAAAAAATATTAGATAATTCTGCTGTGTCTATTCAAGAAGATGAAAAAAAATATTATGATAAATATGTTGCCTTTGCAAGTCCTAAGGACTTCACAATAGTTTCTTATGGAGATGAACCTGCTAAAGTAATAAACGAAGCAATTGAAAAAGGTTTTAAAAAACCAGTGCTTTTTTATTATGATAATCCAGAAACTACACTATGTTATTCTGCAGCTTAAATTTATTTCTTACCTTAAACTTATTAATATCTTGTAAATTCTACTAGTTTTGGCTTTAATTATTTAAAATTTGAAGATGATTTTTTTAAGCTATATAGATATCTTACATATAGGGTTAAGATTATAACATTATTAGAAGTCAAAAAAATTAGGATTATAATTTACCTACTCTAATTTTCAGTTTTAATCATAAACTCTATCTCTCTTATCAATTTTTGTTACAAGGATAATATTTTGAGCTTCTTTAAATTTATACAAAATTCTAAACTTACCAATCCTATACCTAAACACCATTTCACCATTATCTCTTCCAATAAATTTTGCATCGCTTGGAATAGGATTATTTTCTAAGTTCTTTAATCTCTTTTCAATTCTTTCTTTAGTATCATTGTCTAATTTATTTAAGAAATCTTGAGCTCTAACAGAAAGCTCTACAAAAACCATTTTATAACCTCTTTGTTCTTCCTTCGCTTAAATCTTCTTCTGCTTCATTCAAAGAACTAATATCATCCCTAGTTAGAGTTATATCGATTATATGTTCTTTTATAAAATTAATTTCTTGTCCTAACATGTCTAATCTGCTCATAATTAATTCTTCATTTCCCATATTATTCATTAATAAAATAGCTATATAATCTTTTTGGTTATTAATTTTTATTATATTTTTAATATTCATTTATTATAAACACTTGAAAAACATTAGCCCAATTATTTAGATTATCACATTATCAAAATTCAAAGAAAATTATGGTTATGATTTATCTTCCATAATTTTCAAATCATTAGAGAAACCAACATCTTTAAAAAACCTCTACTATTTCTAATATTAATGGTTAAAGAACAAACAAACTCAAGGGAAGATACATCTAAGCCCAAGAAAATTATCGGAAATTTTCTGGGCCCAGAAAACCAAGAAGGTTTTCTTGGGAAACCGTTAGGTGTCGTAGATATAGAAGGATTAGACATGCTAAATGTTGGAACAGTCGGACATATAGACCACGGAAAAACTACACTTGTTTCTAAACTTACAGGAAAATTTACTGATACTCACTCTGAAGAATTAAAAAGAGGAATTACTATTAAATTAGGATATGCAGATGTAATCCTGGAAAAAAATGGAAAGAAAAGATATGTTAGTTTTGTTGATTGCCCAGGACATGAAATGCTTATGGCAACAATGCTTTCTGGTGCTGCTTTAATTGATGCAGCAATATTAGTTGTAGCAGCAAATGAAGGAATTAAACCACAAACAAGAGAACATCTAATTGCACTTCAAGCAAAAAATGTAAAACAAATAATTATTGTTCAAAATAAAATAGATTTAGTAACTAAAGAACAAGCACTTCAAAATTATAAAACAATCAAAGAATTTGTAAAAGCCACAATTGCTGAACACTCTCCAATAATTCCTATATCTGCTCAACAAAATCTTAATATAGACAAAATAAAAGACATATTATTAGAAATGCCTATTCCAAAAAGAGATTTAACTTCTCCTCCAGAATTTTTAATTGCAAGAAGTTTTGATATAAATAAACCAGGCTCAAAAATTCAAAACTTGCATGGAGGAGTTTTAGCAGGAATTTTAAAAAAAGGGATTTTAAAAATAGGAGATGAAATTGAGATAAAACCAGGAATTTTAGAAAAACATCAAAATCAATTTTCTTATAATCCTATAAAAACAAAAATTGTTTCTATTTACAGAGGAACTTATCCAATCAAACAAGCAACACCTGGCGGAAGTCTTGCATTTGAAACAGAATTAGATAATATTTTAACAAAAGCTGATTCTTTATCAGGAAGTATTGCATCAACATTAAAAAATCTTCCAGAAATATCAACTAAATTAAAATTAAAATTTAATTTATTTCCAGAAGTTTTGGGTGATGAAAAAAAAGCAAAAGTAGAACCTCTAAAACCAAGTGAGATGATTATGCTTTCAATAAATACAACAATCACAGTTGGGCAAATATTAAAATTAAAAAATAATGAAGTAGAATTTTCTCTTAAAACCCCTGTTGTTCCAATAAAAGGAGATAGTGTGGGATTAGCAAGAAATATAAAAGGACATTGGAGACTGATTGGATTCGGTGAAATAATTTAATCAAGATAATTTGCTCTCTTTAAAATTCCATCAAGAACTTTATCTAATTCAGAGGCTCTTTGATTATATAATACAACATCGTCTACTAATTTTCCATTCATGTTTATCAAATATAAACTTCACTTTTAAATATTATTATATAGAATAATATAGTTTATTCGATTAAAGAATTTAAAACCATAAAATAAATCAAATTATTGAGCAGAGATAATAGGATTATATAAATTCAAGAAAACAAGTTTAACTTGAATTTATTTTTCTTTTTGATAATATTAAAATCTTACTCGCTTTAAAATTAATTTTTCAAGATATGAAGATGATAAACATGTTTATTGGATTATAACATTATCAACAAATATCTAAAAATATTAAATTTTCATCACATCTTTTCGCACTTTCCATATCTTTTTAAACCAAATTTTCTTATAACTAATATGAATCAAGAGAACAAAGAAAATAATAATTTATCTTATCAATTAAAAGAAATGCCTTTAACATTTAATGATATTTTAATACCAACAAGTTTATACAATCAAAATCATCATTCTCGCAAAAAAATAGAACAACAAGAAACTAAAATAGACCCTACAATCAAAATAAATAGTCCTCCAAGATATTTTAAATTAGACAAGCCAGATGGAAATAGTTGTCCAAAGCTATATAAAAAATGTCATGGAAAAGATGTAACCTGTCTTTCAGATTTAAAAAAATATGAAGGTTGCGAAATGTATCAAAAATATAAAGCAAAACATCCAAAAAAGAATAATAATCATTTAAATCCTAAAAATAATAATTCGGGATTAGAAAATAAAACAGTTCAATAAAATTTAATTTATCTTTTATTATTTATCACAAAACTTTTTGTAAATTCAAGAACCCACAAAAACTTTTAAAGTTTTTGGGGCCCAGAAAATTTCTAATAATTTTCTTGGGGACAAATCTAACTTGAATTTCTTTTTACATTTAATAATTGTTAAATCATAAACACTTTGAAATTAATTCTTTAAGCTCTGAAGATGATAAACATAGCAAATAAGATTACAACATTATCAGAAAAACAAAAAATTAGGGTTATGACTTCAGGCTGTATCATAATTCATTTGATTATTAAAAATAATCAAACC
>JBBSXH010000015.1:0-9683 GCA_038045865.1 Nanobdellota archaeon | reverse complement strand
CTTTGCCCAGAAGTTCAATATTTCTTTTTCTGTATCTTGCTTTGTGTTTTGTTGTTTTTGTTCCATTTTTTCTTATCTTAGTTTATCTTTTGATATTTTTAAAACTTCTTAAAAGAAGTTTTAAAGCCACAAAAAATCTTTATTTTTTGATGTTTTAAACTATACTTTGTTCCTGTTTCGCTTCCACCTTATCCCACGAACACCATTGTTTTATATGATTTAGATAAATATTCCTAGGCATATGTTCTTTGGTTAATCTTTCAAATTCAGCATTAATTTCCTCAAAACCTCTTTCTTCAAAAAGAGTTTTATTTAACATATTACTAATTCCAATAAAACAATCAGGATTTTTTAGTGCTTCTCTTCCTATCATAAATCCTTTGATATTTTTTCTTTCAACAGGAGTTAGAGTTTTAACAATATCATTAAAATCTTTATAATTTTTAATTCCACCATTTATCACAATAGGAATATTAAATTGGCAAAGCTCTTTTAACATAGAATAATCATATGCAGCCATTGAGTGTTCTTTTGCATGCTTAAAATGAACAACAACTTCTGTAAAATTAGGATTATTTATTTTTTTAAGTTCTTCAAATAAATTAAGTATTCTTTTTTCTTTAACTTCTTGTTCATTTAACCCTAATCTTGTCTTTAGACTAACTTTAAACTTATTTTGTTTTAATAATTCTAAAAGTAAACTAACTATTTTTAAAGGTCTTTTTATTAAAGCAGGCCCCTGCCCAAGATTAATAATATTTGGAGAAGGACAGCTTGCATTTAATTGAATCCCATAAATATTATCTTTTTCAGGTTCTGCCTGCATTTGTCTATCTAATCTTTCAAGAAATTCTTGACACTCTGTTTCTTTTGAAGTAGCTACTTGAATCCATTGTCTTTGGTTAGGAATTTTAAAAGTATCAATTTCTTTCCAGGCTTTTGTTCTTTTCACTAAATAATTCATAGACAAAACCCCTGTGTAAGAATCAGTAGCTCCAAGCATGAGTTTTCTAAATGCCCAGCAACTAATATTTTCCATAGATGCAACATGTATTTCCATTAATCAAGCAATAAAAAAGAGGATATAAATGTTTTTCTTTTAATTCTCAAAAAACATTTATGATATATTTCTCAAGCCTTAAAACAAATTTTTACACATAAACTTGGGAGGTTTTCACCAACCCAAGTTCCTTTTACTTATTAATAATGCATAAATCTTTTTCGAGCTTTGGCTTTAAATTTCCCAGATTTGAAGATGATAAAATTAAGCTTTGTTAGATAAATTAAATACCTTTAAGATATTTTCATCACACAAAACTTCTTGCTAAATTTTTCATTTTGTTAAATTCATAACACTACTAACAGAAGTTAAAATTAGTCTAAAATTATATTTATTCTTCATCTTCAATTAATTCTTCTTTAATCTCTTCACTTACTTCTTCTTTCTCTTCTTTTATTTCTTCTTCCTTTTCTTTGATTTTTTCAACTTTTTCCTCTTCTTTCTTATCTTTTTTCACTACCTTTTCAGGAGGAGACATCATTTCATCTAAACTAATGCTATTAATCATCTCTCTAAAATTTAAAAAGTCTTCAGCAGGAATCCTTGTTCCTGATTTGCTAAATCCAGTATATTTTTCACTTGTAACAAATTCTCTTATTGTTAATCCCTTTTTGCCTTTATACTCATCAACTCTAACAATAATGTCTGTAGTTTCATTTTTCTTTATTTTTCCTAAGTCTTTTTCCATGTTTTGAATAAGAAAGAGAGTTATTTAAGTTTTTGTATTCTAAATGAATTTATTAATATCTAATAATTCTTACCAGCTTTAAAATTAATCTTTAAGATTTGTTAGATAAATTAAATACTCTCAAAAATATCTTTATCCCAAAAAACTTCTCGCTAAACTTACCAATCAGTTTATTTCATAACATTAGTAACAAAAGGAGAGTATTCAGATTGGACTTGTCCATCTGAATTTAGTTTAGAATTACTTTATTTTCTATTCTTATACTTATATTCTGTTATTGCCCCAATCTTTATTTCAATTCTATCTGCTTTTCTTAAACTTTTAATCTGTTTTCTATTAAGAATATTATAATGCTTTATTTTATCTAAATAACTATCAATATACCACAAATCTTTTTCATCTGTTACCCAATTTTTGTTATCAAAAATAGATAAATCTAATGGAACAGAATAACTCCTCAAAGTTTTTCTTGCTTTTTTATCAGTATATTCATGAAAATAACTCATAACCAATTCTCTTATGTCTTTGTAAATTGGTTCTCTATAACGAAGAACTCCATGATTTGTTTTTGAAATTGCACCCCAAAAACCTCTTTGTTGGAAAACTGCAATAACATGCTCATAATCATCTTTAATTGTTTTAAGATGAAGTATTAATGGAGGATAGCCTTGAATTCTCAAACATAATGCCGCGAGGATTGCTCCTTCAATGCAATGGCATTTATTTTTTCTTAAAACAACTCTTGGAGACATACAAGTATCTTTATGATAATCAAAATTAACAGGGATTTTATTTATAAAATCCTGAATCTGTGCAGGAGTTTTTAATTCCTTTAACACCCTCTCCTCTTTTTTATTTAGATTATACATTTATCAATTAAATTTTTATTTATCTCATGAATCTCATCTACTTCATCAAGAAGTTCATTATGCACTGAAGAAGGATGATAATATAAATGAGTAATTACTCCATAATCTTTAGCTTTTTTTATTGCAGGTATAAAATCAGAATCTCCTGCAATTATGACTGCATGCTGGATTTGATTTTCATAAGACATAGTTGCAATGTCTAAGGACATTAATACATCAATCATTTTTTCTTTAAATTGATTACCAATAAATTGTAATTTTCCTAATTTAACTTCAAATCTGGGAAGCCTTCTCAGTTTATTTAAAAATCTAAGAACATTTGTTTTTCTTTTTATATCTTCAAAATTATTATTTCTAATAATAGGCAAACAAGTATAAACATAAGTTCTTAATCTATCTAATTTTAATTCAGAACAGATTAATTCACAAAACTTAATATAATCTACATTAAGGTTATCAAACTTATCTTTTAGAATTTTCGATAAATAACCTCTATCAATAAAAATCGCACATTTATCACTCATTTTAAAAAGTTCCCGTTGTTCGGCATAAGCTGATCAACGGGGAGTATAGTAATCATAACAATTCTATTAAGTATTTAAGTCTTTCTAAAATTAATTACTAAACAATCCAAATTTAACCAATCAGTAATTCAAAAAATAAATATCTGCTTGAGACATCTTTTTGTAAAATTCATAATCCGGTTTTTTCTTTTTTGATTCTATGAATATTTTTCCTAACCCCTCCCAAAATAAAAACCAGCTTGCTGGTTGTCCTATTATTATCAAAAATTTAAATATAAATTCAGTTCTTTGAAGAATAAAACCTTCCATTACTAGGATAATTGCTCCAAGAAAAAACCACATTAACCCCTCTCTTTTTATTTTATTTATCTCTTTTTCAATTTCTTTAAAATGTTTTTGAAAATGAGTTTTTAATCTTTTTTTTATTTTTGTTTCTTCAATGATGTTTCTTTTATGTTTTGGCATTAATAATCTTAATTCAAAACCAGTTCCCTTATCTCTCGCAGCTCTTTGGCATTCTGCTAAAAAATCATCTGAAAGAGATTTTTCTGAATAATCTCTTGGGTCAAAATCAGAAAAAATATCTTGATAAGCATTAAGAACAAGACTTATGTTGCCTTCTCTTAATTTTGCCTCTTCTTTGTTTTCTTCTTTCATAATTAAAATTATACAACCTTGTTTATAAATTTATTTGATAACTGATGATTTGTTTATATTTCATAATCTTTACTAGTTTTGGCTTTAATTATTCAAGATTTGTAAGAGGATTAGTATCATTATTAATAGAAATATTTAAAGTTATTTTTACCCAAACCTCTCCAATAATTCTTTTTCTAAAAAATGCAATTCCGAGGGAATAATAAAACAAAAAGGCATATCAAAATTTTTCTCTCTTAAATATTCTATTGTTCCATAAAAGATTTTGCTTTCTTCTGTTCCTAATTTACTGCAGACAATAATCTTGCCTAAATCTACATTTTTATTCCTCGCAGCCATTTCTAATTGAACAAGTGCTTTTTTAAAAGACAAGCCAATATCTACTAAAATTAATGTGTGGGCTTTTATTGATTCATTTGCTTTTACAAGTTCCATAAAACTATCTGGCTCATAATTATTTTTCCAGGCAGGCATACTTGCGATTTTTCCAAATTTGTATAATTGCAAACCAGTTTCAGCAACAGCATCGAAAACACTTGCAGAATAAATAACCTGTGTTTTGACTTTTTGTTTTTCTGCATCTAAAAGCAAGCTCATATGAGTTGTAGCAAATAAAGGACAACCATAAACAAGCAAGGCAATTTTTCTGCCTTTTGATTCTTGTATTAATTTACTTGATTCTACTTTACTTCTATCAAGAACTTCAAAATTTTTCCCAATCTTTAATTCTGCAAAATCATAAGGAAAATCAACTGTGTATCCTTCAACATAAACTTTTGCACATTTTTCAATAGCCAAGAGTCCTTCTTTGGAAATTCCTCTTTCATTTAATCCTAATCCAATTAAGTATAACATGAATTTAGAAGAAAAAAGCGATTAATAAAACTAACTGATTGTTTTTAATTTTATATTAAACCACTTTCATAAATAAATTAAATTAAACTTTTAGTATTATTATATCACACCAGCCTAGAAATTAATCACTTAATATATAGTTTCAAAAATAATCTTTCAATCTTTTAAATGCTTAAATAGAAATTTATAATAAAATTATGATGAAAATAAATGAGTATAACCTCCAAGGAATACGATATGCAGATGTAGAGGCTGCATTTGATTTAGGAATAGAAGCTCTAACTAAAAAAGGATATCATCTTATTTCATTAGAAGAAAGTGCAAATTTAAGGATTCAGGGAGGAGCTAGTACTTTAAGTCATGAAAATTATACTAAAGAGGCTTTCCTTTTTATTCCAAAAAAAGGAATATTTTTAACTCCTGTTTCACCAATAATTCCAAATGCTAAAGAAGCTACAAGATTATGGTCAGAAAAAAGTGGACGTTACTATCTGACATCTAATCAAGTTGAAGAATCTTTATTAGGGGCTATTTGTTTATCTGAAGAAAGTATTCGTATCCCTACAAATAGATTTGGAGATGAATCTATACCAAAATTTATGTTCGGTAATTTAGCAGAAAAATATGGAGACTTTTTAAAAGAAAATAAAATAGACTCAATTTATATTAATATGTTTCATTTTTTTGGATGTGAAACAAAACCAAGTGCAGGGCAAGTTTATTTTACAAAAGATGAAATAAATCATGAAATTAATTTGAGTAATTATAATAATAAAGTTGTTGGAATAAAATAATCAAAGAGAAATTAGGTAAAATCAAATTACATATCTCTCACAAAACTTCTTGCTGAACTCTCTGATATTATCCTTACAAAATTATTAAAAGTTAAAGAGGTTCTACTAACTAAAAAAATAAATTTCTAATTTTCACTTCACATTAACATGAACAACTTTTGGAAGTTCATATCCATTGAATCTTGATGCAGAAGCATTTGTATATGCTCCCATGTTTTCCACATAAACTAAATCTCCTGTTTTTAGTTTTGGCAAAAATATCTTAGAATTATTTGGGATATCTGGGTTTTCTGAGATTATATCCCACCCATCACAAGTTTGCCCAAAAACATAACATTCTGACTTTTCCCCTTCTCTAAATGCTTCCATCTTTATTTTTAAATGATCAGCTACTATTGCTGAAAGAAGCCCATAGGTTCCATCATCAATATGATAGCAAGGAGGATTTAAAGAGTGTTTTGCAAGAATAATATTAAAAATCGCGATTCCTGCATTTGCAACTAAAAATCTTCCTGGTTCTGCTAAAACATCAACTTTATCTATTGGAAATAATCTATCCAGTTCTTTATTTATAATTTTAGCTAGTCCTCCAAAAGATTGATCATCTCCATTATATTTTACAGGAAACCCTCCTCCAAGGTCTAATATTTTTATAGGATAACCTTTTGTCACAGATTCTCCAACTTTTAATTCTCTTTTATCTGTCTCATTAAAAACATATGATGCATATTCTAATGCTTTTACAAAATTTAAAGGATTATTACACTGGCTTCCTGCATGAAAACTTATTCCTTCTACTCCTATTCCTGCTTTAATTGTTTTCTCAATTAAATCTGGAGCTAATTCATAATCTAATCCAAACTTATGATTAAATTTTACCTGAGAACCTTCATTAGGCACTTTTATTCTTAGAAGAACTCCTGCTTCAGGGCAATATTCCTTTATTTTTTCCATTTCTTCTATGCAATCATAAGTTAAAAGTGGTTTATGTCTGTGTAGTATTTTAAGTGAATCTACTTTTTTTACAGGATTTGCATAAATAATATTATCCCATATAAAATCATCAAATTCTTGCAAAGGCAAATCTTTTACAAAATCAAGTACAGCAGTGAATTCTGGGAGTGATGCAACATCAAAACTTGCTCCTTCTTTAAATAATGTTTTAATTATTTCTTTTTCTGAATTTGCCTTAACAGCATAATAAATTTGAACTCTTGGAAGTTTTTCTTTAAATGTCTGATAATTTTTTCTTATCTGAGAATGATCCATAACTAAAATAGGTGTCCCCTCTTTTTGTGCAATTTTTTCTAATTTTTCTAGTTTATCTTTATTCATTTTTTATTTTTTTAAGGAAGAGGTGAGAAATTTTTAAATTGCCATAGATCTTCATCAGATTTGCTGTCTGTATTTTCTTGAAAAAAAAACTCTCTGTTTTTAAGAGGTGTCCAGTCAGATTGTACAGATAATAAATCTCCTAAATAAGGTTTTGCTATATTTAATATATAATCATAAGGCAAATCATCAGGAACACAAATTCCTTTTTTAGGATTTTCAATTGCCCATTTTGCAGCAGATAAAACTCCTGCTGCCACCTGAAGTGTTGTTGCATTTTGTCCAGCACCCATAATTTTTCTTGTTTCTTCTATGCTCAATGAACTTCCTGTCCACCAAGAATTATAAGCATGTCCCATAACTAATGCACCAAGAATATCTTTTCCTGAAATTATTTCATCATTCATTATTCTTAATTTTGGTTGCATCTTATAACCTCTTGCTTTAAGTTCTACTAAAGAGCTTAAAGCTTCATGACAAAGCAGGTATGCATAATGAACAGTCGGTCCATAAACTCTTTTTCCTTTTTCGTCTCTCACTGTCAATCTATCTGAAATACTAAATGCTTCTCCATGTCTTATTACTCTTCCAATTATTTCTCCTACTTCTGGTACCCAAGACCTAACTTCTGTATTTATTCCCATTTGTGCTAAAAATATTTGGTTCATTGGCCCATATGGTGGAAGATTTGCTAAAGCAGGTAATTGTTTTTCATGAGTTCCCCAACCCATTTCAGCAGGAGCAGTGCCCTCTTCTCTAAGTCCTTCAATACTCCAAGTATTAACAAATTCATTAATTTCTTTTGGTTTATTTGTAATTTGAGTATCTCTTTCACTGCAATGAATTACCTTAACACCAAGTTTTTGTGCAAGATGCGGAAAATCTAAGGTGTTTTTATAATGTGTAAGTTCTTCTAAATCTTTTCCAACAACTTTTTTATCATAAATAACTCTTTCTGAAATATCAATTAATGCTTTTTTTGTAAAATGTGAAATCAATCCAGGATTTGCACCATGGTCAACAATTGCTGTTGTAGAGTTTGTTAGCCAGTCTTTTGTCATTTCTCTTAAACTCATTTGTCTTTTGTAAAGAGTTTTATCAAAAATAGTTTTCGGAGCATTTGGGTCCCATAGCTCAACAGAAGTATTAATATAGAGAGTATTATTTTTATGGCACCAGTCAATTATATCATTTGCTCCAATATTCCAAGCCAAGTCTATAACCAATCCATTCTTTCCAACATGTTTTGATAAAACAGATTCAAGATTTTCAGGAATTATTTTTATTTGTTTAAACTTAGCACCTTTATTTGTGTAAGGTTTTAAAGAAGTAGATTTGTCTTCAAAATCAATTATTGTCAAATTTTTAGGATTCACGTCTATATAATTAGATAATAGTGGAAGTGTGCATTGGGAAACAGAACCATTTCCTATAACTAAAAGTTTTTTATCAAATATCATTTCTTTTTTTATGATTAATTAAAATTTATATTCAATTCTTATTTAAAAACACTTTTATTCTGTAGTATCTATTTTATTTGAATAATTTTTTATTTAAAATTTATATTTCAAAAATATATAAAGATTTATAAATGCTGATTTCATAAAATAAATTATTATTAAAACTTAAAATTTTAAAGTGGTTCCAACAAAATTATTTTTAACTAAAGGCGTCGGTGTTCATAAGAACAGATTGCAATCATTTGAATTAGCATTAAGAAATGCCGGCATAGAAAAATGCAATTTAGTTTATGTTTCTTCAATTCTTCCACCAAATGCTAAAATTATTTCTAAAGAAGAAGGATTAAAATTACTTCAAGCAGGACAAGTGACTTTTTGTGTTATGGCAAGATTAGAATCTAATGAACCAAACAGATTAATGTCTTCTGCAATAGGAATTGCTATTCCTAAAGACTTTAATCATTATGGTTATTTGTCTGAACATCATGCTTTTGGAGAAAAAGGAGAAAAAGCAGGAGAATATGCAGAAGATTTAGCTGCAACAATGTTAGCAACAACATTAGGAATAGAATTTAATCCAGATACTGCCTGGGAAGAAAGAGAACAAATTTATAAAACTTCGGGAAATATAATCAAAGCAACAAACATAACTCAGTCAGCAGAATGCAATAAAGATGGTTTATGGACAACAGTTATTGCTGTGGCCGTCTTGCTCGAATAGCAAGACCTTATTCTTCTGTTTTGCTAGAATAAAACCCTAAATACTTTTTTACCAATCAATAATTTATAAAATTTTCTGATTTGAAATTAATTATTTAAGATTTGAAGATGATTAACAAAGCGGGTAAGATTGTAATAACACTAACAAAAAATATTTTTAATTATAGCTCTTCCAATTAATAGTCAAGCACATAATTATCACAAAAAACAAAGTTATTATTGTTGGAATTTTATATAAATACCTTTCAATAGAAATAAAAGATATTTTAATAATAAGTATTAAACTAATAGCAGAAATAAAAAATATTTTTTTTCTCCATTTTTTAATTTCATCTTTGCACATCCAAGCAAGTAAAAGTCCTGTAGGAAAACCTAACAGCAGGATTAACAAATAAAATAAATTGGTTAGCATCTTTTTGTAATCTAATAAGTATTACTATATTTTTAAAGCTATCAATATTAATAAGTAAAACATAAAATTTAACTCCTACTCTCCATTTCAATTTTTATTTTATTTTTTATATTGTAAATTGAAACCCCTGAGAATATAGATATTAATTACTAATAAATATTAGTGAAATCTTCGAGCAAGAGGAGAAGATTTAGTAAGAGAGTATGGTATAAATTAGATGAAAGTGGGTTAAGGAGAAAAGGTTACTTATTATCAAACAGTCTTGCGTGGATATTCAATTATTTTCTGATAATAACATAAACTTTCTTTCCT
>JBBSXH010000014.1:0-18504 GCA_038045865.1 Nanobdellota archaeon | reverse complement strand
GAAAGGATTTTTATTATATCAAAAACTTACTTATCAAAAACATTATTGTTCCTGCAGATAATGGGATTAATAAATTATCATCAATTTTTAATTCTTGAACTTTGATTGTTAATAATTCAAATATTCCTGCAATTAAACTACCTATAAACGCAAGGTAAAAGGGAACAAATAAACTTGCAAGAGAGGTGCTGATTAAAACTCCTGCAATTGTGCCTTCTATGTTTTTATTCTTGTCTAATGGGGTTTTTATTTTTCCTATGTATTTTCCAACTATCATGGAAATAGAATCTGAAAATGTTAAAATTGTTATTGAAGCAAGAGCAATGTTTTTTTCAAATAACTGAAGGCATAGCAAAACTCCTGCAAATGCAAAGATTAATGCTCTTCCTGGTATATGTTGTTTTTCTTTTCTTCTTTCAAAATTATCTAAAAAATAATCTGCAATTGGAACTTTAAATTTTAAACAAGCAACACTTAAAATAATTCCAAAAACCAATAGTGCAAAGATTATTTTTGAATTAAAAATTTCAAATTGAATTAAGAATATTCCTAATATACCAACTAAAATATGTAATAATTTTCTCTTAAATTCAAATAAATTTTGGTGTTTCATGCTTCAAGCCATTTTTTAAAAAGCCATTGTAATCCTTGGTATTCTTCTTTTTTTGCAATTTTCTTTTTAAATAATATACTATTTTCAAAATCTCTCTTAATTCCTTTTAAAATTTCTTTAAAATAAAGTTTAGTTTCACTTTCATTTATTAGATTTTTGTATAAACAAATAGCAAGATATTCATAATAATTGAACAATATACTTTCACGATTAAATAAGATTATTTCTTTTTCTTTTTTGCTGGTTTTAGGATTGTTGAATTTTTCTTGGTATTCTTGTAGTTTCACTCTTATTTCTCTTTCTTCTTTAGTAATATTACTAAAAAGAATTCTTTGGTTTAGATTTTCATTTGATTTAATAGTTTTATAGATTAAAATAACAGAAAATAAGGTAGTTATTACTGCAATTGTTTGGATTATTATTAAAATTATTTCAATAAACATAAGAGCGTCCCCACCATTTTATCTTTGGTTTTCTTACGCTCTTTTTTATAGATGATTTTCTTTTTGGTTTTTTATGTTTTATTTTTGTAGCCATATTAATTATAATTTTTTATTTACTTTTATTTTTCAGCCTTTATTTCTTTAAACCCAGTGTATTCCCAAAGAACTTTTGGGATTTTTATTGAGCCGTCTTTTTGCTGATTGTTTTCAATTACTGAAATTAATAATCTTGGTAATGCAATTCCACTTCCATTTAATGTATGAACAAATCTTAATCCTTGTTTTCCTTGACATCTTGTGTTCATTCTTCTTGCTTGAAAATCAGTGCAATTAGAACAAGAAGAACATTCTATATATTTATTCATTGCAGGACTCCACACTTCTAAATCATAAGTTTTTGCAGAAGCAAATCCTGAATCTCCTGTTGAAAGCAAGATTCTTCTAAAAGGCAATTCTAATTCTTTTAATATTTTTTCAGCATTAGAAGTCATTTCTTCTAAAATTTCATCTGATTGTTCGGGATTACAGATATAAACCATTTCAACTTTTTCAAACTGATGTAACCTGAAAAGCCCTTCTTCTCCTGTGCGTCTTCCTGCTTCTGTTCTATAACATTCTGTGAATGCAAAGAATTTTTTAGGCAAGTCTTTTTCATTTAATATTTCATCAGCATAAATATTTGTAATAGGAACTTCTGCTGTTGGAACTAAAAATAAATCATCATTTGTTTTATATAATTGGTCTTCAAATTTAGGCAAATTGCCTGTTCCAAAAGCAGTTTTTCTTAAAACTAATTGAGGAGGATTTATTTCAGTCAATCCATTTTTTTCATGGAAATCCATCATAAACTGAACTAAAGCCCTTTGTAATTTTGCACCCTTTCCTTTTAAAATATAAAATCCTGCCCCTGATAATTTAATAGACCTTTTAATATCTAAAATATCTAATTTTTCTCCTAATTCTAGATGAGATTTTGGATTTTTTATAGAAGAAATTTTCCCAACTTTATGAACTTCTTTATTTTTCTTTTCATCTCCTCTTGGAACCTCTGGATTTTGAATGTTTGGAATCCTTGAGACTAAATCATTTATCTTTTCTCTTAATGATTTTTCTTTTTCTTCATTTGCTTTTAACTTTTCAGGTATTTTTCCTGCTTGTTTTATCAATTCTTTTGCTTTTTTTTCATCTTTTGTTTTTTTGGCTTGATTAATACTTTCAGAAATCTTATTTCTTTCACCTCTTAACTCATCATCTTGTTTTTTGAGTTGTCTCCATTGATTGTCTAATTTTATTATTTCATTTAAATCAATATCATAGTTTCTGTCTTTTATTGATTTTTTTACAATCTCTGGACTTTCTCTTATAAGTTTAATGTCTATCATAATCATAACAATTTAAGGCAATATTTAAATATTATCTTATCTTTTTTATCTAAAATAAACGGTATAACTTATAGAAAAACAAAGTTTCTTTAGAATAGTAACAGTAAGTTATTTATTTTTGAGATAACTAAATTTTGTTACTGATTGGTTAATTTTTTTTATAGAAAACTTTATAAGCCAATATACAACTGAATATATAGTTTTGAATAGGTATAATCCTATACAATCGATAAGAGACACCTATTTAAGATATAAATAAAATGAAAGACAATTTTGATATATTTTTTAGAAGAAAGCCAGCTTTAATGCTTGTAGCTTTGAAAAAATTATCTAAGGCAAGATATGGAAGTATTCTGGCAAAAGAAGTAGATTGTACATACAGTCATGCTGTTAAAATACTTCAAACACTTGAACAACTTAGTTTAGTTAGTTTTGAAAAAAAAGGAAGAATAAAACTGATTAAATTGACTAAGAAAGGACAAGAAGTTGCAGAAAATATTGATTCTATAAGAAGACAATTAATGTAAATTTATGCCTTTAGATATAAAGGATGTGATGATTAGATGTGAATATATTTTTTGTTTTTATTTATAATTTCTTTTATTAATATTTTATAATCTTTTAGATATATATTCTAACATTTAGTGATATTATAATTTAATTGCTATGCAAATCATCTTTAAAACTGGAAATTTTAAGTATTATTAACAATCGATGGTTAATAGTATCATAATTATTCTAAAAAGGTTTCAGAAACCTTTTTAAACATTAGAAAAATAAGAGAAGGATGGAATTTTGCCCAAAATGTGGAAGTGTTATAATTGAAAAAGGTAAGGGTTTTGGTTGTGCAAGATGCGGACACAAATCAAAAGGCAAAGTAAAAATTGAATCTTCTGAACAAATTAAAATAAAACCTTCTATTGGAGTAATAAGAGAAAAAGATACTGATGTTTTTCCAGTAATAAATGCTGATTGTCCTAAGTGCGGGCATAAAGAAGCATATTTCTGGACATCTCAGACAAGAGCAGGAGACGAAGCAGAAACAAAATTCTTCAAATGCACAAAGTGCAAACATACTTGGCGAGAGTATAGATGAGAGTATGTGTAAAATAATCTTTATTTAATTATTTAATTTGCTTTTTAATTAACCCTAAAAATTTATTTCTTTCTTCTCCTCTTTTATCTTCTGAACCTAAAAACCAAAACTTGATATTATCTATCCCATTTTGTCCAACAACAGAAATATCTATTGCAGGATTTCCAAATTTTGAACTTGTATTTAATCCTTTAATATTTTTATAATTTATTTCTGAAAAAATACTACTTATAGATTTTTCTTCTTTACTGAATATACTTACTTTTGCATTACAAAAGATTATTCTTTTATTAGTTAAATATAAATGAACAGTCTTAGCATCCAAAAGACTTCCTTCTCTTTTAATTTGTTTACTTGAAAAAAAACCTGTTCCTAATCCCAAATTTCCTCCAAATCCTGAACTTATTCCAGTTCCTGAACCATAACTCAATAAAGTAGGACCCGCATATTGTAAACTACTTGCTTCTTTAATTATTTTCTCACCTTTTTCAAGTATAAAAGTTAATTCTTTTTTGAAATTATCACACTCTTCTTTGACTTTATTATAAGATTTATTTATCAATTCTTGTTTGTTTTTCCAACATTCATCACAATAGTATTCATCATCTTTAGTATAAGAACTCCACATAGAAATTTTCTTTTTACACATCTCACAATTTGTCATTTTTTAATCACTCCTCTTGAAATATTGACCAAAAACTATAAAACCAGATTATAAAGGAAACAATAATAAAAAATATGTTCCAGTAGATAGATAATGTCAAGGATAAAACAAAAGCAATAAAAGTAAAAAGTCCTTTAGTTAAATTTCCATACAAAACATCTCCAAGTCCAGGACATACAAAATTCAAAGTTGTTCCTATATAATATTTCATATTTGCAGTTTATACTTCTTTTTATTTAGATTTTATTTTTTCTCTTTTTTAATAAAGCCAAACTACCCAAAGCCAATAAACTTAAAGTTGCAGGTTCAGGAACTCCATTAATATAAAAATTATCATAATCAAAGTGTGCAGTTCCATTGCCCCCTGTTCTCATTCCAATATAAATTTCATAAGGAGCATTAGAGGTTGTTGGTAAAATTCCTCCTGGAAAACTAAAATCTAAATCTTGAAAATTGCTTTTTATTCCATTTTCGAGAAACTCTAATTTTATATGATAAGTTCCAAAAGATTGATTACCACTTCCGTTCCAATTTCCTACTAAACCATATCTATTTTGTTTATTAACAAATAACATACTTACTCTATTTCCTGTTCCACCATTATAATTTAAATCATACTCAAATGTGTCTCCTGCAACAAATTGATGTTTTGGAACTAAAAATGTTCCTGTATCTCTTGCATTATTTGTTTGAGTATGAAATACTCCATTTTCTATACCATATTCATCACTAAATGCCCATCCTTCATAATCTTGTCTAACATCCCATTTACTTGTATTCAATGTAGGAGAACTAAAATCATCGTATAATGTTGCCTTAGCTTGTTCACTTAATCCACCAAGAGCCAATGCTCCAGTAAAGATAATATTGGTTAAAGTTTTTTTGAAGCTCATTTTAAACTACTCGTATATTACTCGTGTAACTATTAAATACTTTATAAATATTTCTAATAATGACAGAATGGGATGATATTAGTTTTATAGTAAGAAACAAAAACAGAAAAGCAGTATTTAATATGCTTGATAAACCTAAAATACCTACTCAACTCTCTAAAGAATTACAGATAAATATTGGATTTGTTAGTAATATTCTTATTGAATTATTAGAAAGAAAATTAATTGATTGTTTAAGTCCTAATGAAAAAAGAAACAGATTTTATAAGATAAGCAAAAAAGGACAAAAGATAAAAGAAAAAATTGAAAGAGAATATAAATAGATTAATCATGACATTTCATCCATATTGTTTAAATCATCATATTCACTTAGAGAAAATATCTTTGAGAATATAAAACAGCATTAAAATTTTCTTAGATATATTTTAATATAGTTAATTTTAAATAGATTAACTTATTAATATTAACATGGAAAATGAAATATTAAATATATTGAATGAATTAAAAGAAATAAGAGTAGATATAAATTTTATAAAAAATAATATGATAGATGTAGATTGTGTTTTAACAGATAAAGAAAGAGATGAACTTAAAGAAGCAAGAGGAGAATATGAAAGAGGAGAAACTACTTCTTTAGAAGATTTTGAAAAAGAAATGAGACTAACTCATAAGAATGAATAAATAAAGTTTTTCAAAAAGAGGGCTATGACTTACCAAATAACACTTTCTAATAAATCTAAAAAGTTTCTGAAAAATTGCGATACAGAATTATATCAAAGATTGATGGAAAGAATAAGGGAACTTTCTAATAATCCTTTTCCACAGGACATAAAAAGAGTTGAAGGTGAAAAGGGAAAGGTGTTTAGAGTTAGAGTTGGAAAACATAGAATAACTTATGAAGTCTATACTGAAAAGAATGAAATTTTAGTTGTGAATATTGGTAAAAGACCTAATATTTATGATTAATTTCCAAAGATTTTCAACAAATATCCTCTTAATTCTTATATCCTCTCACAATAATCTTTAAATACTTAATTAAAACTTTCTTGTAAGTAAAAAGATGGAAGAAAAAATAAATATGGTTGCAGCAGCATCAAGAGTCTTATCTTATGATAAACAACATCCTACTGCAATACCAGAAGATATACTTCAAGATGCTTCTGATTTTATACATTATTCAAAAGCAGATGAGAATACAAAACTTTTAATGGTTGCAGCTGCTTCAAAAGCATTAGAAATTTTAAGAAAAAATCCTCGTTTTAACCATAGACAAGTTTTAAGTGAAGTTATGCAAGAATTAGATTCTATAATTGAAGAAACAAGTAAAGAAAATAAAGAGATAATTAATTAATTTTTGTTACTATTAAACGAGTTAGTATCTATTGAATCTTACTCGTTTTGGCTTTAATTCTCAATATTTGAATTTAATTTCTTAAGATATGCAGATGATTGCTCAAGCTAAACAATTAATTACAAAGAAATTAGATTGCAACATTATCAAAAAATCATATCAACATCTTTTTAAATCAATTATCCTTAGAAAAATTATGGTTGCGTAGCTCAGCCTGGTAGAGCACCTGACTCTTAATCAGGGTGTCGCGGGTTCAAATCCCGTCGCGACCATTTTTAAAAATGGACAAAAATTATACTTCTAACATTATTCCTATAATGCAAACTCTTGAAAAGCATTTTAATTTTGCAGAAAGAACTACTTTAAACAGAATGAGGAAAGAAAAGAATCCTAATGTCTTTAAAATTTTGATTTCTTGTCTTTTATCTCTAAGAACAAAAGATGAAACAACAGAAAGAATTTCTGAAGAATTATTTAAAATAGCAGATACTCCTGAACAAATTTTAGGTTTAAGCACTAAACGACTTGAAAAAATAATTTTTTCAACAGGACACTATCATAAAAAAGCAAATGCTTTGAAAAGTGTTTCAAAAGAATTAATAAACAGATTTAATTCAAAAGTTCCAAATACAAAAGAAGAACTTTTATCTATTAAACACATTGGTCCAAAGACAGCCAACATAGTACTTAATTTTGCATTTAATCAGCCAGTCCTGCCAATTGATACTCATTGTCACAGAATTCCTAACAGATTGGGCTGGATAAAAACAAAAACACCAGAACAAACAGAAAAAGAACTAGAAAAAATACTTCCAAAAAAATATTGGTATGAATTTAATGGTATTTTTGTTTTATTTGGAAAAACAATTTGTGTTCCAATCTCACCCAAATGTTCTATTTGTCCTGTGAATAAATATTGCAAGAAGATTGGAGTTAAGAAATCAAGATAAAACTTTTTTTGATAGTAATTAAAACTTACTTGTTAATAATATTATAATTTAATCGCTTTGTTTCATCATATTAAAATTTAAAAAATTAATTTTAAAGCTTGGAAAGAATAAGCCAAAGCTGTTGTGATTTACAGATATTAGAAGTTGAGTTATATAATTAAATTATCTTTAACTTTTAAAAGCATTAATAAAATTTGTTACCCAAATTTTAGGATAACCTAATAATGGAATTTTGATTATTGCTTTTCCTATTATTTGATTTTGTTGAATATTTGTTTCATCTGTTTTGTAGACATTATTTGAGCTTGTTAATTGCTGTCCATTATGGTCTCCCTTTGTTTGATATGTTCCATCTTCATTTATTTTTACTATTCTATGAATTATTGGACGAGGAGCTGTTGAATCTTGACTTGGTTTAAATATAATTATATCCCCAATTTTTGGAGTTAATCTGCCCCACACAACAATCACATCTCCTTTACTAAATCCATTTTTTAATGTGAATTTAGAAAATTGTTGTTTTGAGATATCTTTATTCTCATACCAAGAACCGCAGTTTTCCCAGTATTTTTCAAAACTCATAAATCCTATTTTGTTTTTTTCTTCAGAAGAATATATTTTATCACAAAGAGTTAGTCTGTTAGAATCATCCTTAATAATATAATGGTCCATACTTGAACTTTCAACTCCTGCTAATGGAAGAGAAGTTCCAAATATTAATGATAATCCTGGAAAAAATATAAATTTAATAAAAATCCAGATTATTACAAGAGCAATAATCCAACTTAAAATAGAATCAGAGTGCCAAACCCAATTCCACCACTTTTTTATATTTTCTTTGAAACCCATAATGAGAAATAGAAATTAATGTTTTTAAGTGTTGGGGTTACTCTTATTTTTTTTGTTGGTAATATTAATTTGTTAATATCTTTGTAGGAATGAGATATGTTTGAATAAAATAAGTTTGGTTTGAAATTTAATTATAAATAGAAAATAAAAGGGGTTAATTACAATTTATTTGAATTATTTGCTTTTTTATATTCATCAAAAAGAATTTCATGCATGTCGTCGTCTTTTTGCAGTTTTGCATATTTTATTTTTAATTTTTGAAATCCTTTTTCTATATTAACTTTAAACTTCATAAGTTCATGATAATATGGAACTCTGTTTTTTTCTGATTTTTTTATTAATCTCTTTTTTAATTTTTCAATTTCTGTGGGCATAAAATAATAAATGAGAAAGGGATTTTTAAATTAATAGCAATTTAATTTTAATTTTTTATTCCTACTCAGTTTAAACAAGCATTTATATAGTATATCTTTCCTGTATACACTGAAAGTATACACAATCTCCTTTCCAGCCATACTTCGGTATGGCTGTTCAAACTATACAAATAAAAAATATACAAAACCACTAAAATCTGTTAATAATATACAAAACTTAAACACTTGGGCTAATAATCAAAGCGATTAAAGGGGTTTAAAATTATTAAAAGTAAGGGTGGATTAAAAACAAAACATAATAAACCAAAAAATAAAATACAAACATGAACGACTTATTTGATAACAAAATTTTATGCGGAAGATGCAATCTGCAAATGAAACCTATTAGTATTGCTAAAAATGGATTTTTACTTAGAGCAGTAGAATGTCAAAAATGCGGAAGCAAAATAATTCATCCTCATGATGAACAGGAATACAAGGATTTTGTTGAACTAAAGAAAAAAGAATTTAGTGTTAAGATGAGATTTGTTGGTAATTCTTATGCTGTTTCAATTCCTAAAGAAATTGTTAATTTTATGCAAGAACAAGAAAAAGTCATGGATGACATGGTGAGATTAAGTTTACAGGAATTTGGAAGAATTAGTTTGTGTTTTGGACATTCTCAAAATCAACAAAATTCCCAACATCCTTCACATGTTCAAGATAATAATTTAAAAGAAAAACTTAATAAAGGAGAATTAAATTAAAATATAAATAATTAATCAATACCAATTTAATAATAACAATAACTTAAACTCTATGGCTAATATGTTAAGCTTGAGCAATTAAGTTTCAAACTAAATCAATTAAAGCCCAAGAGAATAAGGGTGTTGAATATTATTAGAAGTAGTAGAAAAGGATATTGGTAATCCTCAAAAAAATCTGTATTGATTTTTTTGGGAATCTCAAAACCCAAGACAAACTCCACACTTCAATGTGGAGTATAAAAACCCTTCAGGGTTTTGTGATAATAAATAAAAATTAATATCAAAAAAATATAAAACATGGCAGAAAAAATTCAAGGAGTTAAACTTCGTGTTTCAGAAGCATTGCAAGATGATGCTTACAAAGGTATTGCAAGAATTGATTTTGAAGTTATGAAAGAATTAGGAATTAAACGAGGAGATGTAATTTCTATTAAAGGCGGAAAAGAAACTATTGCTATTGCAGACAAAGCATATCCTGCTGATGTTGGCGAGGGAATTATTAGGATTGATGGAATAATCAGAAAAAATGCAAGAACAGGTGTTTCTGAAAATGTTATTGTTCAAAAAGCAATTGTTAAGGAAGCAAAAAAAGTTACAGTTGCCCCTGCACAAAGAGGCATAATGGTTCAGGGTGATTTAAAACCAGGATTATTAGGAAGAGCAGTTGTTAAAGGAGATATTGTTGTTTTGGGTGGAGTTAAGAGAAGAAGAGATTTAATGAGTGAAGACATGGAAAATATGTTAGGAGGATTAGGAGATATTTTTGGTGACGCTTTTGGTGGAATGGGATTAGGAGGAATGCAACAAATAAGATTTATGATTACAAATACAAGTCCGAGTCAGCCCTGCGTTATAACTGAAAATACAGAAGTTACTTTGAGCAATAAGCCTGTTGAAGAATCTGATGAAAGTATTTCAAATATTACTTATGAAGATATTGGTGGATTAACAGATGAAGTTAAAAAAATCAGGGAAATGGTAGAGATTCCATTAAAACATCCAGAAATTTTTGAAAGATTAGGAGTTGAACCACCAAAAGGAGTTTTATTGCACGGTCCTCCTGGAACAGGAAAAACATTATTAGCAAAAGCAGTTGCAAATGAAACAGAAGCAAATTTTATTTTATTAAATGGGCCAGAAGTAATGTCTAAGTTTTATGGAGAATCAGAAAAGAAAATTAGAGATATTTTTGATGAAGCAGAAAAAAATGCTCCTTCAATTATTTTTATAGATGAAATTGATGCTATTGCTCCTAAAAGAGAAGATGTTACAGGAGAAGTTGAAAGAAGAGTTGTTTCACAATTATTAACTATGATGGATGGATTGCAGGCAAGAGGGAAAGTTGTTGTTATTGGTGCAACTAATCGTCCTAATGCTCTTGATGAAGCATTAAGACGTCCTGGAAGATTTGATAGAGAATTAGAAATAAGAGCACCTGATAAAAAAGGAAGATTGCAGATTTTAAAAATTCATACAAGAAATATGCCTTTAGTTGCTCCTGCAAATATTTCTTATGTTAATAATAAAATTAAGAAAACCGATGAAATTTTAAAAGAATTAAGAATTAGCTTGAAAACCGATGAAAAAAATATTTTGGATAAAAAGAAAATAGATGATATTAAAAAAAATATTTTGGATAATCTAGAAATATATAATTCTTTAATTGAATTAGTTAATGAATTGTCTGAAAATGAATCTAAAAATTATGATATTGTTCAAAAGTTAAAATCTGAAGATAGAGAGTTACTTAACTCTATTTTTATGGAAGGGATGAAAGAAGATTTGGCTTCTGTAACTCATGGATTTGTTGGAGCAGATATTGCTTCATTAGCAAAAGAGTCAGCAATGATTGTTTTGAGAAGATTATTACCTAAATTAGAATTAAAAGAGGATGAACCAATTCCTGAAGAAGTTTTAAAAGAATTAAAAATTGCAAAAAAAGATTTTGATGAAGCATTAAAAGTTGTTCGTCCTTCTGCAATGAGAGAGGTTTTAGTTGAAACACCTGATATTAATTGGAAAGATGTTGGAGGTCTAGATAGTGTCAAGCAAGAATTAAAAGAAGCAGTTGAATGGCCTATGAAATATCCTGATGCATTTGTAAGATTAGGAATTCGTCCTCCTAAAGGAATTTTATTATATGGACCCCCGGGAACAGGAAAAACATTATTAGCAAAAGCAGTTGCTAAAGAGAGTGAAGCAAATTTCATACAGGTTAAAGGACCATCGCTGTTGAGCATGTGGGTTGGTGAATCTGAAAAAGGAGTTAGAAAGATTTTTGAAAGAGCAAGACAGGTTAGTCCTTGCATAATCTTTTTTGATGAAATAGATTCTTTAGCAGGTAAAAGAGGAATAGAACAAGGACAAAAAGTAACTGAAAGAGTTTTAAATCAATTATTAGCTGAAATGGATGGTATTGAAGATTTATCAAATGTAATTGTTATTGGTGCAACTAATCGTCCTGATATGTTAGATAGTGCTTTACTTCGTCCTGGAAGATTTGATAGAATATTATTAGTTGGTGCACCTTCAAGAGAAGGAAGAGAACAAATATTTAATATCCATACTAAAAATATGCCTTTAGCAAAAGATGTTAGAGTTAAAGAAATAATTGATAAAACAGAAAGTTATGTTGGTGCTGATATGGAATCTTTAGTAAGAGAAGCAGCAATGCTTGCTTTAAGAGAAGATATTGAAACAAAAGAAGTTAAAATGAAATATTTTGAAGAAGCAATGAAAAAAGTTGTTGGAAGTGTAAGCAGAGGAGATGCTGAAAAATATAAAAATATAGAAGAAAAATATCTTAGAAATTCAAGGGCATCATTAGAAAATAGTGGTGTTGAGTATTTAGGGTAAGAGTTTAGAAAACAAAAGTTTGGAGAGTTTAGAAATCAAACAATATTAATCCTTAAAAAAATCTATATAGATTTTTTTGGGAATTTCAAAACCATATAAAAACATATCAAGGTTTTGAAATATATAAAACAAAAAATTATCTTGCCAGTTTAATTTTTTATAAGGTGGGAAGTAAGGAGATTGGGTGTTTCTTTTTTTGAAAAAATTAAAGTTTATTTAATAATCCTGATTTTGATATAATTATATTATTAGAGGGATAATTTGATAATTCATAACCTGCTTTTGCTAATATTTCTTTTAATATCTTTGGAGTTTCTGATTCAGAGGGCATGATATCTAGTCTTATTGTTCTACCATAAGTTCCTCTAACAACTTCTTCTTTTAGTTCCCCTGAGTTTATTTTTACTATATTGGTTCTTATTTGGCAATATGCTTTCCCATCAAATATCATTCTTTCTGATTCTGAAGAAAATGTGCAGTCTTCTAAATCACATTTAAACATGTGGTCTTTACCATCTATTCCATCAGTCATCATCGCAAATTCTGTTTTTTTATCTGTTGGATAAATATTACAGCTAAAATTATATTGAGGAGAAACCCAAAATTCTGTTCTTATTACTTGTTTATTCATTTATTAAGCGATTATTTTTAATATATAAGGATTATTATTATGTGAAATATATTTATTTCCTCTTTATCTTTTCTTTTTCCCAACTTTCTTCTGTGCCCAAAGTGCATAAATTAATCCTCCAATAATTAAAAAAGGGATTGTATAATAAAAATTCTTTATTAATTTGAAACTAAAAAAATCAACTGCAATTATCCACAAATCAAACAAAAAATAAACAATAACAAATGTTGTTAATAAAATTTCTTCTGCATAAGGAGTTTTGTCTATTTTAGTTATTATTTTTGTTAATATCTTAACAGCAAAATAAAATAATACAATAACAAAAATAGCTAAAATTAAAACAATATAAATCCCAAATTTTTCAACAACAGGAATCCATAAAGGATTTCCTTCTTTTCCTCTTATTATATCAAGAATTGCATCAATATAGACGAGAATTATAATAAAAATCCATGAATTTTTTTTTGATAAAAATGGTTTTTTCATTTTAGACTTTTCTTCATTTTTATAAAGTTAATTTGAAAAAATAACTTCTCCAGTTATAGCTTCTTTAGAATCCCAAACTCCTTGTTCTGTGCCTTTATCTTCTTCACCTTCGACATTTTGTTCTGCTTCTGTTCCTTTATCTTGATTGTTTCCAGGTCCTCCACCTTTCATCATCATTGAAAAAAATCCTTTAAACAACTTCTTCATATCGTCTTCAGATTCAGCAGGAGTAAATGTTGCAGAATTCATTATATCTCTTACTTTAAAATACATCTTTGCTCCATTAACCATGTTTTTTATTCCCTGAACTGGTTGCATTTTCCTGTCCCATGGAGGGCTTTCTGTCATTTCTCCCCTCATTTCTTTTTCTTGTGAATAAATTAGTTCATAAATTTTTTCAAAATCAATTTCTGCAGTCACATCTTTTTCAGTAACTTCTTCTGGAAGCATTGGAGTCATTTTTATTATATCATTTTCATTAACCTGTGCATAAAGATTAAACACTACTTCATTAGTTGCTAAATCTTTAAACTGAACAACAGCATCCAAGCTTCCGCCATATTTTTCTGAAATTGTTTTTATCATCTTCATAAATCCTTCATTTTGTTTAATCATTTCTTTTTCTTGAGCAGTCATACCTTCTTCATTTTTTCTGTTCATTTTATCTTCAGGAGAGCCAGGGAACTCATGATTTTTCATAGCTGTTTTCATTTCAGATTTTATAAATTCTTTAGAAGGAAAAATCCAGGTTTTCATATAAGGAGAAATAACAGTAACTTCTTCATCCATTCCAGGTATTTTAACTGCTTTTACTTCTTCCCAATATTCTAATTTTCCATATTCTGTTTCATATTTTATATTAATTAAATTATAATCCATAACATCAGCCAGATTATTTTTATCCACACACTTCATTCTAAATGCAAGCTCTCTTTGATTGTCTACATTTTTCCAGTAGAGTTCAAAAATTCCAGAAACAGCTTGTTCCCAGTTTTCTGCTGAATTAGCAAGATACTCTTCAAAAAACCATTTTGCAAATTCTTGATTAAATCCTTTTTCAAATTCTTGCCTTTGTTTTATTAAATTTTGCAATTCAAATTTGCACCAGTCAGCATTTCCTCCAGAATAATATTTATTTTTTATTTGTTGTATTCTTTCAAATGGATTTCCCCATCCTCCAAACCAAATAAATCCATTTGTTTGCCCTTTTTCAGTTCTGCAGTTTCCTCCTGCTTCAAATCCTCCTAGTTGTTCTTTGAATTCATCTTTATTTTCAAATTCTTTCCACCATTCTCCTTCACCCTTTACACATTTTTCAATACAAGTATCTTCTGGTTTGCAAGTTCCTTCACATTTTTTGCTTTCTTCATCAATATTACATTCCATGTTTTCTCCACAGCTTTCTCTAATACATTTTTCAATACAAGGTCTGCTACAATCTTTGCTGCATCTTTGTTTTTGTTCTTGCTCCATTTTTTTGTTTTCTTCATTTCTTCTTTCATTTTCTTGATTTTTATCTTCTTGCCTATTATCTTCAAATTGCTGTTCTCTAGGTTGTTGATTATCTTGGGGTTGATTTTGTTGATTATCCATATTTTTATTATCTTGATTGTTTGTATCGTCTGTTGGAGCACTTTGTTGTGCTGGTTGTGTATCTGTTGGTGTAGTATCTACTGTTCCACTATCAACATCAAATCCAGTAATAACTGCTCCTGTAATTTTTGATAAAAATGTCTGGAAAAATCCAAAAATAAATTGTCCTGTTATAGGTTCTGATTGTTGTTCATTTGGTGTAGATGTTGGTTCTGGGTTTTCATTTGTTATTTCTGTTTCTGGCTGAGAACTTTCTTCTGATTGCTGTTCAGTTTCAGAACTTGTTTGCTCTTCTTTAATTTCATTTGTTTCTGGTTCTTCTTTAACTTCTATTTTTTCAGGAAGTGCAATACATTGCCCATTACTGCAAACATCATTTTCTCCTCCACAATCTGATAAACTAATGCATTGATTTCCAACAACTTCTCCAACAATAATTTCTTCAACAGGAGTTTCTTTGATTACATTTTCTTCAATATTTCTAGGACAATCAAGCCCAGTATCTGTCCATAATCCATTTGAGCATATACTAGAAACAATACTTTCTCCAGATTCACAATTCATTGTTTTTTGTGTTCCGTCTGTACATTCTTGTTTAGAACATTCACTTAATTCTTTAACCTGGCATTTTCCTTCAACACACTCTCCATTACCACATAAAAATTTGCAATCTTCATTTATCATGCAAGTTTGTTCTTCTATGCATGTTGGTGCTAATGAGCAATTATTCTCGTCTTTTCCTGAAAAAATAACTCTTCCATTACATTCAATTGGAGCATATTGAGGGCATAATGCACAATCTTCTGCACAATTTCCAGTTGTTTCATTTCCTTCACATTTATGGTCTCCACAAGTTGCTTCTTTTATTTCAATTATTACTTCTTTTGCTCTGCATTCTTTTGCAATGCAATAAAAATCAACTTCTTTTTCTTGTGTCGTATTTTCTCCTGCAATTGTGCTAATTCCTTTTCCGCAAATCTTGCCTCCGCACTGCTCATCATCGCAATCCACCTGCTCATTTTTATTATCATCTATATTATTATTGCAAATTTCTTCTCCTTTTTCTCTGAATAATTCTATTAATCTTTTTTTGAATTCTATTTGTGCAAAAGAATATTCTTTTTTTTCATAACTAGAAAATAAACTTAAATAAAATTGTTTTCTTTCTTCATAATTTTGTTTTCTTAATACTTTTTCGCTCTTTCTTCTTTCCTGGTCCTGCTTTATCCAAAAATAGGGGTCTTTATTTTCTTCTGATTGTTTATTATTATCCTCAGCTTCATTTATTACATTTCCAGTTATCGTATTCTCAACTATATTATTAGAATCATAATTTGAACCTCCTTCTGTGTTTTCAACTACTCTGTTTTCAACAACATTATTTTGATTCTCTTCTTTAGAAATTTTATCTTCAACTACTGTTCTGCCTTGAATATCACTTTTTTGTTCAATATCTTTCCATACTTCATTTGATTTTTGATTCCATGCTTCATTAATTACCTGTATTTTTTGTTTTATTCTATTGGTTTCTTTCCAATTTTGTTCTTCAGCAGCTTTTTTATAAGAATCTAATAAACTTATAATTTCTGATTTATAATATTCAACATCTTTATCTTTAAATTGTTCAGGGGAAATCATTTCTCCTCCTTCATCCATTTTTGGCATCATACCTCGCATATTTAACCATAAATCAAGATTTATCCAGTTCCATTCACAATCATCACACATTTCTAATCTTGCAATCACTTCAAATTTATCTCCTTCATAAAAACTAATTTCCTGAACAAGCATATTTTGAGAAGGCATTTGACTTTCACTTCCAAAAATATTTGACATTGTTTTTTCACACTTGCCTTGGTTTTGCTTAAAATAATTTTCAAATGTTCTTTCTGCATTAACACTTTCTTTAGCCAAAGTTTCTGCATTTGCTTGAGAAGGGTCTGAATTAAAGGTTTCAGCTAAACTCTTAATCTCATCTATTTTCCCGCTAATATCTAATTGTTCTTCTGGTTTTTTAAATTCTATCCAAAAATTAAGTCTGTAAATTAAATCCCCTTCTTTAATAGATTCTTCATTGGATTCTTCTTTTATTTCTTCATCTTTCTTATCACCATTATTATCAAACTGTTTTTTTGTGAAAATTGAAGGAAAGGCATCTAAACTAATTTGTATTTTTTTTCCATCAAATATAATTTTTTTCCATACAGGAACAGAAGAATCAAGTTTTTTATCCTGCTCTTCTCCTTCTACCCAAACCCATTTTGTGTCTTCAGTTGGCTCGCCTAAAATACTTCTTATTTGTTCTTGTTTTAAAATTCCTCCCATTTGCTGATTAGTTGCACCTAAAATTTCATTTAAATTTTGTTTTGATTTAGAAATATAAACCAAAAGTTTTACATAATCTATATTTCCTGTTTCATATTCTTCTGCATAATGTGTAATGCTTTTAATTTCAGAATCAGCTGATAATGCTGAAATAACCGGAAGGATAGATAAAATTATTAAAATTAGAATTAAACTGAAAATCCCTCTCTTTTTCATGATTTTATATGGAAAAAGGGGTTAATAAATTTGTTGGTTTTGTTGAATAAAATATTAAATTTAATACTTACCATATTATTTCAATTTTTATTTTATTTTTAATATTGCAAATTGAAAATACCCTGCCAAAAATATCTCTATTAATTATTAATAAACATTAGTAATCTCTTTGGGTAAGAGGTGAATAAAAGCATTTTAGTAAAAGATAAAAACAAGGAAATGCTTTTTATGAGAAGAGTGATTTGATTTTGAGTAATTAAGTATATATCAACGAAATAAAATTATGAATAGAACATTTAACAAGAATAAGTTAAGCAGAAGATAAACTCGGCAAAAACAATGTTAAAAAGCAGGATTTACTTAATAGGCTTAACGAGGATATTTATTTTTTCTTATTTTTCAATAGAAATATTTATTAATGCTCTTTATTTAATAAATAAATGAAAAAGAGTGTGAAAGAAGAAATAAAAGTGGGCATAAAGAAAAAATTAATTCTTTTAGGAATACTTATTTTAATTGTTCTTTTGGGATTTTTTATTTTTAAGACAATTACAGGAAATGTTGTTGGTGGACCTGATAGTGCGAGTAGTGGTGGAGGATTTGGAGGACCTAGTGCTGAAAGTGTTCAATGTATGTCTTCATGTATGGGATGTAGTTCTCTTGGAGTTGGTTGTACTGGTAATCAAGAGCAATGTACAGCTCAATGTAATGTAGAACCTGAACCAGAACCTGTTGATGAAGGAGAATCTTGTATGCAAGAATGCATTGTTAAAGGTTGTGAGGAATTTGATTTTTCATGTCAGGAAAAAAATAAAGAAACTTGTGAAAAAGATTGTGATATGTTAGGAGATAAGCCAGATGAAAGTGAAATGAGTGCAGAGCAATTATGCATTACAAATTGTGTTGAGGCAGTTGCTCCAGGTACAAGATGTGGTGCAAGTCAAACAGGTGAAACCGGCGGAGAAGTTTGCCAGAAATGTGCAGCAGATTGTGTTCATTTATATGCAGGACCTTGTTTAGATGATGAAAAATTAAG
>JBBSXH010000013.1:0-2097 GCA_038045865.1 Nanobdellota archaeon | reverse complement strand
ACCGAGCAAGATTATCTTATTTTAATAAGATGAAGTAATTACCACGCAAGGCTTTTCTAACCCTAAACTTTTAATATCATTAAATCAAACCCGCTTTGGCTTTAATTGTTCAAGATTTGTAATTAATTTTTTAAGCTCTAGAGATGATAAAATAATTTTTGAACATGATGAAACATAGCGATTGAGATTGTACAATATCAGATAACAACAATCTTTTTATATCTTCTAAAAACTATTTTTAACATGTTAAAAGAAACTTGGACAAGAACAAATGATATAAATATAAGCCCAGATGAAATAAAAAAGGATTTAGTAAGAGAAGTTTGTTTACCAAATTTTCAGTTTAAAAATCCTTTTGAATTATATGATGATATCCTGGGTTATTCAGTTCGCAGAAAATTAATTATCGATGATAATTACAATCAAACAGCTCCTTCTGATTATCAAACAAAAATAACTATAAACGCAGATTTTTCAATTCCAGAACAAGTTCCACCTAAAACTCAACTTACTTCTTCTGAAAGATTAAAAAAATTTCTAATAAAACAAGGGTTTAAAAATTTCTAAAGAAATTTTTAAGCCACAAAAATCCAAAGATTTTTGATGTTTGAAAAATTAGACTAAAAGTTGTATACTCCTAATATATCTTAAATAAATAATCTCACACAACTTTAAGCTTCTCATCTACAATAATTTCAATCTTTTCATCTGCAAATAGAATAAGATTGCACATTATCAAATATCTAACCGAAAATTAAACTAATTTCTTTTGTGTCTCCACCTTTCCTGGTAAAATGGGAATTCCATAAACACCATCATAACCTGGTTTTACTTTTATATTCCCAACCCTATTCTTCATGATTAATTCAATAAATAATTCATTTTTATTTATCTTGGCTAATTCATCCATTTTTGCATTTAACAAAATATTTAATTCGGTTCCAAAATTTTTAATTAATTCATCATAAATTTTCCAAGTTGATTTTGAGCTAACAGAAGAACCTATAGATAAAGCAATTATTTCATGCAGAGGCAATATTTTGTAAAATGGTTTTGCATATTGAGGCATAAACCATCTTTCTTTATCTGCTAATTCTTCAACTCTATTTTCAACTCCAATTGTCAAGGGCTTATTACAAACAGGACATATTCCTCCAAGTTCTTTTGTTTTTGCAGGACTGCATGAAAACTTGCAATCTTTGTGTCCATCATAATGATAAATTCCATATGCAGGATTAACTTCAATAGTTGCCTTAAATTTTTTATTTCTTATTTGTTCTATAATAAATTCATAAGATAATAATTCATTATCTCGCAAAACAAATATTGTTGCTTCTCTCCCTAACCTAAAAGGCCAAAATGAATGACTATCTGAAAAACTAATAAGAGAAATATTTTCTAAATCTTTAATTTTCCAATTCATCTCAGGGTCGCTTGAAAGTCCTGTTTCAATTGCATGAATATGTTTTCTCATATCTCCAAATGCTTCGTCTAATGAATTAAAACCTGATTTACTTCCAAAAACACCAAACCACGAAGTCCAAATATGTGCAGGAATCACTTCAATCCTCTCATCTATCTCCTGCATTTTTGCAACAAAATCTCTGCATGAAATTTTAAAAATAGGTCTTCCATCATAATCTCTTCTTCCAAGACTATCTAACCATAAATTAATCTTATCAACTGCTTCTAAAGAAGGTGCAAGATAAAGTAAATGAACTCTATGTCCTTTTCCATTTTGAGTATAAACTAAACTTATTTCAGATGAAAGAATAAATGGAAATCCTCCCTCTTTATTTTCATAATAATAAATCCCTGTTTTATCCTCATCTTTTAATTTTTCTTTTATTTCTTTAAGCCATTCAGGATGTGTAAAGTCTCCTGTTCCAAGCAAGCCTAACCCTTTCACACGAGCCCACTTAACAAGATTTTCAATTGTTATATTTTTTGAACATGCCCGACTAAAACGAGAATGTATATGCAAGTCTCCTATAATCTCTTTTTCCATAATAAAAAACAAAATAGAAATGGGTTTTTATATATTTATATAATTATCTAAAATCAAACAAATTTTACATCTGTGTTATCAACAATATC
>JBBSXH010000012.1:0-8424 GCA_038045865.1 Nanobdellota archaeon | reverse complement strand
TTCACCCCAAACTTTTAATAACCCTTTTTAACCAAATTTAATATGTCAAAAAAATGTGCAATTTGTGAAATAGAAATAATCGAAGAATCAAGCAAATTAAAAGGCACAATTATAAAAGTAAGAAATGAAAAAGGCAAAAATCAAGAGGTTTATGTTTGTTCTGAATGTATGAAAATTCCGAATTATATTGAAGTTGCTGTGATTAGAGATGCTTAAAAATAGAAGACTAAACTATATTAGTAATTTCAAAATAAGATAAGTTCTTAATAATTCACTTAAGCTATTCAAACAAAGCTTGAATCGTTTAGGATATTATCAAAATAAGTAAACAAACAATTTTTAAATCTAAGTTATTTAAACAAGTCATGTCAAAAAGCGAAATTATAAATCTACTTGCAAAAGAAACTAAATTAAGAAAAGAAGAAATAGAAAATTTAATTGAAATTCCCCCAACTTCTGAATTAGGAGACTATGCTTTCCCATGTTTTATTCTTTCTAAACACTTTAAAAAGTCTCCAAGTGAAATTGCATTAAAACTTTCAAGAGAGTTATCAAAGGAGATTGAAGCCACAAAGAACCTAGGTTCTTTAGGCAAAAATATAAATGAAATTAAAGCAGTAGGGCCTTACCTTAATTTTTTTGTGAATAAAATAAATTTAGCAGAAAAAATTATAAAAATAAATTCTAATTTTGGAAAGACAAATATTGGTAAAGGAAAGAAAATTGCAATCGACTTTTCAGGTCCAAACATAGGAAAACCAATGCACATAGGACATATTCGTTCAACAATTATTGGAGACTCATTAATAAAAATTTATAATTTTTTAGGTTATAAAACAATAGGAATAAATTATTTAGGAGATATTGGCTTGCATATAGGAAAGTTAATTGTAGCCTATGAATTATGGTTAAACAAACCTGCTCTGAAAAAAGATCCTGTAAATGAACTTCTAAGATTATATGTTCAATTCTGTGGAAAAGAAAAATCAGAGATAAAAGAAGGACAAGAAGATAATGATGAATTTTCAAATAATGAATGGACTAATAAAGCAAAAGAAAAATTAAAATTATTAGAATTAGGAGACAAGAAAACAGAAAAAATATGGCATGAAATTCAGCAAGCTTCTGGAAGAACATTTGATAAAATTTATGATATACTTAATATAGATTTTACAGAAACAACAGGACAATCACAATTTTCTGATAAAGGAAGACAAATAGTTATTAATGCTTTAGAAAGAGGAATTGCAAAAAAAGAAGAAGATGGAGCAGTTTATGTTGAGTTATTTGATAAAAATCAAAAAGAACCTAATAAAAAGTATATTCAAAGAAGCAATGAAACAGCTTCGTATATTACCTATGATCTTGGTGCAGCAGTAGAAAGAGCAAAAAAATACAAATTTGATAAAATGATTTATGTTACTGATTTCAGGCAAGCAGGGCATTTTGATTCTTTATTTACTATCTTAAAGTTGATGAAATATGATTTTGCAGATAAATTAATTCATCTGCCTTTTGGAACAATTAGATTTGGAGATGAAATTATTGCGACAAGAACAGGAGATATAATCTTATTAGAAGATGTTTTGAAAAAAACAATAGAAAAAGCAAAATCTGAAATAAAAAAGAGAAAAACAAAAGGAGATGAGCAAAAAGTTGGTGTTGGAGCTATTAAGTACATCGTTCTTAAGAACGAACCTACTTCTGATGTTCATTTTTCTTGGGAAACTGCTTTGTCCTTTGAAGGAAACACAGGCCCTTATCTCCAATATTCTTATGCAAGAGCCTCATCAATAATAAAAAAAGCAAAATCAAAGAATTTTAATCAAAAACTTAAAAGGATTCCTCCATTAACAAAATATGAAATAGAATTAATAAAAAAAATTTCTGATTTTGAAGAAGTTGTTCAAAAAGCAGGAGAAACAATGAATCCTTCATTGATTGCAAATTATTCTTTTGAATTAGCACAAACATTCAATGAGTTTTATCATAACTGCCCTGTTATAAAAGATGAACAGGAAGCATTTAGATTAAAGTTAGTTGATGCTTTTAGAACTTGTCTGAAGAATTCTTTGTATCTTCTTGGAATTGAAGTGATGGATGAGATGTAATCTATGCTTGAGTTTTCTTGGATTATATACTTAGTAACATATCTCTATGTGACTAAGTAACGAAAGATTTATATACTTAGTAACCTAAGGTTAATTATGAAAATTCAAAGCCATTTAGAAAATTTAAAAGAAAGTATAGCTGAGATAGATGAGTCTATATCTAAAGGACTTGTAAGCAAACAAAGAACTCTTGGATTTCATGCTTCTGCAGGAGCAGTAGATATACTTGAGATTATACTACATAAAAACAGATTAATTGATCCAGGATTTATAATCAAGCATGAATGGTTTAATTCAAAAAGAAAAATAGAGGAAAAACTTAATTTTGAATTCCCAAAGAAAAAAGAAATTTTAGATTTAGTAGTTAAAATAGAATTTGTGAGAAATTCTTTTTGTTATGGAAAAAGACAAGAAGAAGAAAGGTTAGAGGAGCTTGTCTTTAATTTTAATAAATTAAAAGAAATATTCTTAGAGGTGACTGGCTATGAATTATAAATTAATTTCTTATGCTCAAGATTTCGCTTCTTTTTTAATGCAAAATTTAAAAGAAGCAGATAAAATAAAGAAGATAATCTTATTTGGTTCAGTAGCCAGAGGAGAAGAAGGAAAAGACAGTGATATAGATATATTCATAGAAATAGAAGAAAAACAGGAACAGGAAATAAATAAAATTAAAGAAAAATTTTATGAGAGTATTAAATTTAAAAAATACTGGGAATTATTTGGAATAAAAAATGAAATTAATCTTTCAATAGGTAATTTAAAGAATTGGGGGGATCTAAACAGAAGTATTATTTCAAATGGGATTGTTTTATTTGGAAAATATACTGATAAAGTTAAAACTAAACCCTATGTTTTATTTTCTATATCTCCTGGAAAAGATAGAAACAAGAATATTTCTGTATGGAGAGAATTATATGGATATACTCAAAAAGTAGGGAAGAAAGAATATGTAAAAGAAGGATTAATAAAAGAATATCAAGGAGAAAAATTAGCTAATGGAGTAGTGATTATTCCAATTGATAATTCAAATAAATTATCAAATTTTCTTAAAAATAATAAGTTCAAGTTCAAAATAATTCCTTTCTGGATGGAAGGATAATCCAAAAACCCACACAAGTTTTAAAACCCTTTCTTTCTCTATTTAATTCTATTGAAAATGAAAAATCTTAATTATGTTTATATTGAAACCTATGGTTGTTCAGCAAATCAAAACAATTCAGAAATACTTGCAGGAATGCTAAGAAGTGCAGGTTATCAATTAACAAATAATGAAAAAATTGCAGAAATTATTATCTTAAACACATGTGTTGTAAAATCAAAAACAGAAAATAAAATAAAAAGAAGAATTCAGGATTTAGCAAAAGAATCAAAGAGAAAGCTCATTATTGTTACAGGTTGTATGCCTGAAACAGATGCAAAACAAATAAAACAATTAAATGAAAAAGCAATCTTGCTTGGAACTCATCATTATAAAGACATTATTAATTTAATAAAAAAACATAAAGATAACAAATTAGATTTAATCTCTCAAAATGTTTTTTTAGAAAATAAAAATGAAGAAAAACTAAATCTTCCAAAAATTCCAAATAACAATTTAATCTCAATTACTCAAATCAGCGAGGGTTGTTTAGGAAATTGTAGTTATTGTAAAACAAAACTTGCAAAAGGGCAATTATTCTCTTATGATTCTGATAAAATCATAAATTCTATTGAGGCAGACTTGCAATCAGGAGCAAAAGAAATATGGCTAACATCTCAGGATGTTGCAAACTATGGATTAGACAAAGGAAATAAAACTCCTAAACTTCCAGAATTATTAAATAAAATTCTTGCATTAAAACATAATTTTAGATTAAGATTAGGAATGTCAGATCCAAATAATGTCTTACCTATCTTAAATGAATTAATTGAAATCTATAAAAATAAAAAGATGTACAAATTCTTGCATATTCCAATTCAATCTGCATCAAATAAAATTCTAAAAGATATGAACAGATTCTATAATATAAAAGATATAAATCTTATAATTACTCAATTTAGAAAACAAATTCCAGACATTACAATAGCAACAGACATTATTGTTGGTTATCCAACAGAAACCGAAAAAGATCATCAAGAAAATATTAATTTTATCAAAACTCACAAACCCGATGTTTTGAACATTTCAAAAATGTCCATACACAAAAACACCCCTGCTGAAAAACTTAAACCTCTCTCAATAAATACCATTAACAAAAGAACAACAGAACTAATGGATTTGCACAAACAAACAGCATTAGAAAACAAGCAGAAATTCTTAAATAAAACCCTCGGAGTTTTTGTGAACAAAAAATTACAAGGAGACTTATATAAAACAAGAGATGAAAATTATAATATCGTTTTAATATCCTCAAAGGATAAGTCTATTCTAGGAAAAAATATTAATGTTAAAATTAAGCAAGCAGGTGTGCATCATCTTATCGCAGAAAGGATTTAACTCTTTTCAGAATCTTCAGCAGATTTTATTTCTTTAGAACTTTTTTCAAAGAACTTAATTGCTTGTGCTAATTCTTTGTGGGTTTTTGCATATACATGAATATCAATTCCTTTTTTATATGCTTCACAGGATTGCACTAATGCTGTTGCTCCTGCTTTTGTTCCATCAGGATGAGCATGACATCCTGCACCCATAGTTGTAATAAAATCTATGTTTCCCATAACTTCAATAAAAGGTTTTAATAAAGTAGGATTTAATCCTCCAGAAATAATCGGGCAACATTTTTTCATTCCTCTCCAACTATCATCTTCTAAAATTGTATGATGTGCATAATCTTCTTTTACTATTTTTAAAACATCTTTATCATTTGAAGGAACTTTTGTCCAGGACTGATTAAAAAAATGTCCTTGTGCAGTTATTTTTAAAATATTATTTGCAGCAATTATATCTTCTTTTGGACTTCCTTTCATTTTACCTATTCCTGCTGTTCCTGTATGAATTCCAGATGCTCCTGCAAGACGGGCAAATTTAGAAAGAACTAATACAGAAAATCCAAAAGGATTTTCAGGACGAGTAAATGCTCCGTGTGCTGCTCTATGAAAATGTATAAACACATCAGGATATTTTCTTCTTAATGTTTGCACAGCCATCCAACCAGCAGTAATTCCATCAATCAAAAAAGCATAGCTTCCTTTTTCAAAACCTGCATTTCTAATCATTTCACATCTTTGAATCATTGTATCAAAATCAGGTGCAGAAACATTAAATGAATGAACTTTTTTCATACCTGTTTTTTTAACAGCTTTATCCATCGCTTGTTTTACTTCTTTAACCATTTTATCATATGGGCAAAAATCTTGGTTTGCTTGAGGCTCATCATTTTTAACAAAATCTCCTCCACCAGCCCAAAAATCATAACAAACTTCTGCATATTCTGCTGAAGTAAGCCCAATCTTAGGTTTTATAATTGTTCCAAGAATTGGGCGATCATAAACTCCTAAATATTTTCTCATATCATCAAGAGTATAACTTGGACCATCATATTGTTCAAGCATTGCAGATGAAAACCAAACATCTAATAATTTTAATGCATTAACTTGTTTCATACCTAAAACATTTCCTACAATAAAAGTCAAAATATTCTGAATATTTCCGCCTCTATCAAAAATTCTCCATGGATATGCAATCCAAACTAAATTTTTCTTTAAATCAACTTGATATACTATCGCATTTAAATCTCTTGAAAATTTTGTTTCTGTTTTTACTTTAAAATTTGTTCCAGTAGAAGATTCTGCAGCAATTTCAGCAGCTGCTTGCAATATGTTTAAATTTTTTCCAGGAAGAAAATGAAAAACAGATAACATGTATTCGCCATTTTTAATTCCAGATAGATTAAGATTTACATAAGCTTTTTGTTTTGAATTAAGTGTTTTTACTAATTGTTTTAAACTAATTGCCATTTTACAAACCTCGTTTATAATAACACTATTATTTCAAAGTATTTAAATAATGCTTTTTGAGAAATAGTTAATCCTCTTCAGAACTAAAGAAATTAAATCCAAAAGAGATTATGATTTAATATTATTAAAAAGTTAAGTTAAAAATTAATTATATTAGGGTCTTATAAAACACTCGCCTTCTCAATCACAACATCTTTTAATGGCTTATCATTTGAATTTGTTTGAACTTTTGCAATTGTATCAACAACATCTTTACCTTCAACAACCTCTCCAAATGCAGGATGTTTTGTATCTAGGAAATTATTATTTGCAACATTAATAAAGAATTGACTTCCACCAGTATTAGGTCCTGAATTTGCCATAGAAATAGTATATTTATTATTTTTATTTCCGCCTTTATGAGTAAATTCATCTTTAATTGCATATCCAGGCCCGCCTATTCCAGTTCCAGTAGGGTCTCCACCTTGAAGCATAAACTTATCAATTATTCTATGGAAAATAACACCATCATAAAACCCGTTTGAAACTAATTTTTTAAAATTTCCAGTAGTAATTGGCATATCATCATATAATTTTATAACAATATCTCCGTAGTTTGTTTCAAGTTTAACTTTTGTCATTTGATTATCTCCAGTATTAATAACATTACCAGTCATTTTAGGAATATAAATAATTCCTACAACAATTAAAATAATTAAAGCAGTTATAAAGATTATGGTTTTTTGTTTCATATTTTAAATAAAATTTTTTTTAATATTTATCAGCATCATCAAGTTCAGCTTCTGCTTTTTCTAAATCTCTTTCTGCTCTTATAAGAGAATCTTCATTAGAACCTTCATAAGATTCTGCAGCATCAAAAACAGCATCTTCTGCTTCTTTAATTTCTTTTTTTGCTTTTTTTATTTTGTCTCTATTCACCATCTTACTAAAAATAAAATGTTGTTTTTAAACCTTAACAAATGTAAATTTTTAAGGTATTAAAAGATCTTTAAGATTTTTTTGGATATTCTTGTTTTATTTGTTAATAATGTTATGATTTGTATCTATCAAGTTTTAGAGTATCATTCACACAATTTAATTTTCTCCCACATATCTCATTCCCACAAAAATATTAACCAGTCAGTATATAAATTAAGTATCTAAAATTGAAAAAATCTAATTAAATTTTCTTAAACCCATTCCAAGCTGCCTCAAATAATTGTTCCATTGCCTGAGCAAAGAATTCTGTTGATAACCAGATTGCAACATCATAATTAGGATGAACTTTATCATCATCTAAAACCATAAACAATAATTGTTCACTATCTATGATTGCAAATCTTGCTCTTATCCCTCCAGAATCTCTTATTTCAGCGACTTTTGATAAGTCTTTTGCAACTTGTTTGTTTTCAGCATTAATCTGGGTTGCAATTCTTATTTTAACTCCTCTTTTTTTTGCTTTTTCTAAAGAAGGCATTAATGCTTCCATTTTTCTGTTTAATCCAGATGCAGTTGTAACAATAGTTATAGTTTTACCTGCTTCTCTTATCATCATATCTAAATGATTATAAAGATTTTGTCTTCCTCTTAAACTTCCAGATAAATCACTTGGCTCAACAAATTTAACTCCCTGAGTAAATAAACTATTTAATTCACCAAGAATTTCTTCTCCTTTTAATCTCTCTAATCTTTTGCTTCTTTCATCAGCATCTCTCACTAAATTTTTCTTAACTCTTTCAACAACTTCTTCAGGTTTTAATGCTACAAACTTAATTGGTTTGCCTAATTTCATAATAATAAACCCTTTTTTCTCTAATGTTTCTAAAATATCATATGTCCTTGAACGAGGAACATCAGAAATATTACTTAATTCTCCAGCAGTTGAAACTCCTCGAGAGAGTAAAGCAGTCCAAACCTTAACTTCATACATATTTAAATCAAAGATTTTTCTCAATCTGCCTAAAAATTCTTCTTTAACTATCATTGTGTTACCCTCTTTATGCTCATATTAATAATTTAAACCTATTTTAGTATTTAAATGTTTTTGTTATTCAAAAATGGTATATAAAACTATATCTTGCTAAATAGTATTTTCAAATCTTTATCTTTAATTTTGTCTTCAAGCTCATTATCATATTTATTCTTGGAATTTAATGTAATTTTTTTGCTGTTTGTTCTTTCTTGAATAAATTTTAATTGTGAGATTATCATATCTGCAAATTCTTTATCCAAAACTAAATTAAGATTAATCATATCTGTTTTAATCAATCCAGCTTTTTTTCTTCCTGCTTGAACTTTTCTTGAAATCTCTCTAGCAAAACCCTCTGCTTCAAGTTCAGGTGTTATTTTGGTATCAAGCTCAACAATAATATTTTCTGATTTTAAATTAATTTTA
>JBBSXH010000011.1:0-11952 GCA_038045865.1 Nanobdellota archaeon | reverse complement strand
AAAAATCCAGAGGATTTTTAAAGGTTATCAGGTTATTTTGATAGATTAGTTTTAAGCCCCTTTCGTCTAGTGGCCAAGGACATCGCCTTCTCAAGGCGGTAACCCGGGTTCAAATCCCGGTAGGGGCATTAGTACTTTTTGTCCAATTTTGAGAGACTCAAAAAGAATCTCATTAATCTAGACAAAATGTCTGCCTGTTCGGCAAGGGCATAATTAAAATACTTTTAAAAACAAGTAGGACTGTTAAGTAAACTTTACTTCTTAACATTACTTTTGCCCATCTTACATTAAATCTTCTATTCATAATTTTATTTTGTTATTATACTTTTAATTACTAGAAATCAAATCACCCGCCTCATGCTCAAAGATTTCACTGATATTTATCAATATTTAATAAGGATAATTATTAAAGGGTTTTTCAATTTACAATCTTGAACATAAAATAAAAATTGAAATGATAAAGCCAGTGTTAAGTTTGATATTTTACTTAACAAATTCAAAACCTTTATAAAAAGAAAATTCTTTAATTAATTAGTCGTTTAAACATCAAAAATCACAAAGGATTTTTAAAACAATCAAAAGGAGGTAAACATGGCAAAAGAAAGAGAACCTGTGGGAAAATTACTGCATTTAGCTGCTTGGATAACTGGGATACTAGTATCATTAGCTGTTGGATTTGGAATGGTTGATGGTGTTTTAAGTATTAGATACTTACCAACAATGTTTGCAGTTGCTGCAGGATGGATTGTAGTTGTGTTATCTATTGTTAGTCTTGTTTTAGCAATAGCTAAAAAAATGTAAGTATTTTTATTTTTATTTTTTATTTTTTGTTGTTAGGAGAGGAAAAGCTCTGGAATTTTGATAATGGCATAATCCTTATAATATAAAATTTAGTAAGAAGTTTTTTTAGAGATGAAATAATCATCTGCATAATTTAATAAAATAAATCCAAAGCTTAAAAAATTTACAAAGCGATTATGATTAACAGATATTAACAAGTAAAGTAAATTCTAGGAGTATAACCCAAATCTTTTTATATTGGTAAATACTTAATTAAGTTAAGAGGTTAAAAAGAAAAATGATGAGTTGGATTGTAATTATTGTTCTTCTTGTAATTGCATTTTTTGTATTAAGAATTAATCATCTTAAACACAGATTTTGGATTATTATGCTTGTTCTTTTTGCATTATTTTTGTATACCACTATTAGCATAGTTAATAATGCTAATAGTTTTGATTTATCCAGCACCTCTGGGTTTTTTGATGCTGCAAAAATTTATCTTGGATGGCTTGGAAGCGGATTTCAAAATTTAAAAGTATTATCAGGTAATGCAGTTAAAATGGATTGGACAAAAACAAATGGAAGTTTTTTGGATAATAAGGATACAATACAAAATAAACCGATTAAATAAATAAAAAGACAAACATGAAATTCTTAATTTTTATTGTTATGTTTTTATTAATTGGAGCCTTTTTTATTATTTCTGAAAAAAATCTTCATTTGAATAATAAAGAAAATATTAATTCTTTTTTTAATCAATATGGTAAGTGGATTGATGGATTAATGAGCAATTCTAAAGTTGTTAGCGGATATGCTGTTAAAATGGATTGGTTGCCTGGTGAGGGGGAATAAAGACTCTTTAGAAATTTCTATTTTAGTAATTTATTAAACGATTTAAGATTTGTTTGAACAGCTTAAGTGATTTAATATTTGGTTTGTATAATCTTAGATATTACTAATCTTATTTGAGTTGCTGAATTTCCCTTTTAAATAAACTATGACTGACTGACTATCACTCTTCATTTGGCTCCTCTTGCTCGCCAAATAACTACTTTATCCTTTTAATAATATTAACAAAATAATCAGTGAAAAAATTGAGCATGTGAGATTTTTGAGTATTGTTTTTGAGTAAAATAGCATTTTACGAACAAATTTGAAATAAGAGTTTATAAGTAAAAGTCGGCAAGTCTAGTAACCTTATTATTTATTTTCTTCTCTTTCACTTATTTTGTACTTTTTGTCAAATCTTCTTTGTTTTACTAATGAGATAACTCCTTTAACTATTAATCCTAATCCTGCAAGAAACCAAAACCAATCTGAAGAGATATCATAAAATCCAAGCAGTTTTAATAATGTTCCAATAGCCATAAGAATACCCACAACAATAAAAAGTTCATAACTTGCATAGCTTATAACTCTATCTATTCTTAAAAACTTTTCAAATTTTTCTAGTTTTTTCTCAAATTCAATAACCATCATAAGAAAATATAAATTGAGTCTATATATTTTTTTAAAACAATTTTTCGAAGATAAGCCCCGACTGAGAATTGCACTCAGGATCTCGTCCTTTCTGGTTTGTTAAAACCTGAAAGACAAAAATCTTCAGGATTTTTGGATTACCATGGACGCGCTCTACTAACTGAGCCATCGGGGCATAAAATTCTTTGTATACTTAAACTTATAAACCTTTTATTTTTATGAACTTAATACTAAATTAATAATAAACAAACCCTAAAACTCTATGCTCGCAATCCTGCTCAATGTTCAATTATTCAAATAACACTCGCAAAATTGCTCGGAGCTGATGAGATTAAGCTTGAACAATTAAGCAAATAAAAAACAATTAATAACAAATCTTAATCAACTCAAACAAAAAAGTATGAGGGAGTTATAAATTATAAGAAGTAGTATGTTAAATTATTAAAATTGAGGATATAATAACATGGATAAAGAAGATAAAGAATGCTTAAATTTGGATGAATTGAAATTAAAATATGCTGAGTTTAAGGAAAGATATGGATTACCAGAATTTTTTGAATTAAACAAAGTTTTTGAAATAGAAGAAGTTGATGTTGAAACAGATTTTCTTTTAAGAAGCATGAGAAAAGTTATAACTGAAAAAATTGCGAATTATATGAGATTTTTTGAGGTTATATTAAATCCTTCAAATGCCCCTATGTTCTTTTTTAATTTTATCAAGAAATTAAACAACAAAGACAAAGAAATTTTAGGAAATGTTTATGAAAAATTAGGTTATATTGAAATAGAATTAATTAAAATGGATTTGGATTATAAAGAAGAAACAGAAGCAGAGTTTATCAGAAAAATTTATATTTTGTTTGATGAAATAAAACTAGAAATCTTAGGAATTCTTGACAAGATGAGCAGTAATGGAAATCAGAAAAAAGAAGATAAGGGGAGTTATTTTGGATGATTTTGTTATACTGAAACTTTGTTGATAATGTTATAAGTCCGATAAGGGGAAGTTTAGCAAGAAGTTTTGTTGGGAGTATAAAAAAGTTATTTTTGATACTAAAAGAATTTAATTTCTTTCCATTAATTCAAATTCTAGATTTCCTTTTGCAGATAACCAACAATGCATTCCAGCTTTAGATTCATCTAATGTTTTATTTATTTTATCGTAAAGAGATTGATTAATTGGAATACTCATTTCTATCATTTTACTTGAATTAATTCCTCCATCTTTTTGACTTCCTGAAAGAGATAAATTAAGATAATACTCTGGATTCATTTTACCATTTTGCTTTTTTGTTATGCTTACTATATTAGCATAAACTTCAATACCTGATAAATCAACTTTTCTAAAAGTATCCATACTTTTTTATAATTTAATAGTTTAAAAGATTAGTTATAATTAGAAATATACTTTATATTAACTCGTTTAAATCCATCTCTAAAGATGCCACAGGCATCTTAATCTTATTATTCTTCAGAATAATTGGTGTGATTTCTCCAATTATACCAACTTCTTTATTGTTTATCATTATACTTCCTGTTCTTCCTTCAATAAATTGAGAAGAAGATGTTTCTTTTATTTGGTATTGGATATTTAACATTCTTGTTAGATAATCTAAGATTTGTTTTATTTCTGTGAAATTTGATTTTTCACTGCATAAAGAAATACAGAGTTTTTCTTTCTCGCTTATTTGTGTTTCACTATTTTCATTATTTTCAAATACTTTTCCTAATTCAAATATTTTTTGAGGATATTGAGCATCTGAATTATTTCTTAAGATATTTATTGAGTTTGCTAGTAAAGAGTGTCTTAAAATATTATTCTCTGTTTTTGATGTTTCTACTTCAATCATCATTGGCTTGAATTCTTTTATATTCATATTTTTAAATTGTTTTTCTTTTGTTGAAAGATGATATGTTGAAATTTCCAAAAGGTTTAACCCAATTAAAATTTCTGATATTTTTCTTTTTAGAATTGCTGTTTTGTCTTCTTGTCCAATAGTAGAGATACTTGGGATTTCAGGAATAAATTTATCATATCCATAAGCAATTGCTATTTCTTCTGTTAAATCAATTTCATGTAAAATATCTGTTCTGTAGGATGGTATTAAAGCTACATTCGTATCTTTATTATGCTCATGTCCAATACCCATTTTTTTCAAGAGATTTTTTATTTCTTTTTCTGATAAATTTAATCCTAAGGTTTGATTAATTGTTTCAATTTTAAAAGCCATTTTTTCAGGTTCTAAATTTGGAGAGGGTTCATTTTTTGAATCTTTAATTTCCATTTGATAAATCTTGCCTCCAATATCATGCAATGCACAAACAATCATATTAAGTGTTTTTTTTAAAAATTCTTGGTTAAAACCAGAACATTCAATAAATACTTCTTTTGTTGATTCTGTTATCTTTCCTGTTTTGTGGGAATTTATGATTGGAGGCATTGAAAGTATTTCATTATTTGCATCTTGAAAAATAGGAAAAACTTCTGCATTTTTTAATAAATCCCCATATTCTCTCCCAGCAGGATGTTGTGAAAGTATTTGTCTTCCTGTTATTTCTTTTGGGAATTCTAAAGGTTGGAATTTAATGTCTTCTGGTTTTTTTGCTAGGAATGTAATTGGAAGTTTAATAGTTTCAAGAGGATATATGCCTATTGCTAATTTTTTTCTGTTTCTTCCATAACTTCCATGAAGTTTTTCTTGAATATCAATTATATCTTTTATTTTTTCATCATCTAGTTTTAGGTTTTTAACAATTGCACAAGCTGTGAAAGGCCTCACTTTTTTTACTGATTTGTCTATTGTTACTTTATAATCTTTTTCAGGAGGATTTATTTTATATTCTGATATTTGGGGTTTTTTAAGGTATGAAATTAATGTTCTTGCAAATCCTTGAAACGAGAGGAGGTCTGGGCGGTTTGGAAATACTTCAACACTTATTTCATTTTCAGTAATGTTTTCAATTGGTGTTCCAAACATAGTTATTTTTTCTTCTATTTCTGGAGTTATTTTTCCTATTTCTTTTTCAAGTTGGTGTTTGTTAAGTGTGAGGATTGTCATTTTTTAATTAACTTTTCAATATTATTTAATTTATTATTTATATTATCAAATCTGTTGTTGATATTATTTTCAATTAAATCCAAGTCATGTTTTGTTTTTAAAAATCCTATTGCGGTTTTTTTATCCATTTTAAATAAAGATTTCCATATTAAAGTATCTGAAGCTGCTGCGAAAGTTACTATTCCAATGATTGCTCCCATTTCTGTTGGAGAACCAGAAATCATCCATAATGCAATTCCAATCATCCCAGCTATTATTATCCAAAACATTATATCTTCAAAAGTTATTTTGTGCTTGTAATTATATTCTGTTTTCATTTTATTTAAAAAATAATCCATAAATTCCTATAGCTAATAATACAAATATTAATAGCCAGAATAGTATTTCTTTTAGGTTCATTATTTCCTCCACACCTTCATGTTTCTTAATTTATTTATATCATTACTATACATATCACGCAGGTCTGTGATGTTGAAAAATTCCATTATTATTCTATCAAATCCAGGGCCCCATGCAAGAATTGGAATATGTTTTCCAAATATTGGGATTGTAACTTCTGGACGGAACATTCCTGCTCCGCCTAACTCAATCCATTTTTTATGAACAGGATGGAAAACATCTATTTCTAAAGAAGGTTCTGTGTATGGGAAATAACCTGGGCGGATTCTTATTTTTTCATAACCCATTTTGGAAAAGAATTCTTTTAGGTAACCTAAAAGCTGACAAAAATTAGCATTTTCATCTATAACAATTCCTTCTGTTTGATTGAATTCAAAACCATGACTCCAGTCTACTGTTTCATTTCTAAAACATTTTCCTAATGCAAAATATTTTGCAGGAAATTCTTTATTTTTTGCTATTTCTTTTAAAGTTTGAGCAGAGAGACAAGTGGTATGAGTTCTTAAGACAACTCTTTTAGCATCATCTTCTTTCCAATCATATTGCCATCCCTTACTTCCTTTTATTTTTCCTTCATGTGCTTCTTTTATCTGCTCAACTAATTTTTTATCTGAAAGTTTTGCAATTTTGTCTTTAATAAAAAAAGTGTCTTGCATTTCTCTAACAGGATGGTCTTGGGCAGTGAATAAAACATCAAAATTCCAAAATCCTGATTGAATCATATTTCCTGTCATTTCTTTAAAACCCATTTCTAACCATATTTCTTTTGCATAATCACTTGCTTGATTAACAAAATGTCTTTTTCCTCCTGTAATCTTAGGAATAGGAGAAGTAATATCATATCTTCTGAATTTCTTGCCTTTCCATTGCCCTGACTTTATTAAAGCAGGAGTCAATAATTCTAACAAATTTTCAGATTTGTTTAAATCTGTTTTTATTAATTGTTCTCCAAGTTCTGTTAGGGAGAATGAAATTATTTTCTTGTCTTGAATGTCTATTATATCTTTTCTTGACTTAAGATTATCAAATGCAAATTTTTCTTCTGGTTTCAAATCATTAATTTTTTTAGGCAATATTTCTAAAAATTTTTCTTCAAGTGTTTTTTCTACAACTTCTTTTTTATTTCCTGATGAAAGGATGTTTCCATTTACTAAATTTATCAAAGCCCGTTTTTTTAATGCACCTAAAGCAGCTTTAAATTCATTATCATTTAATCCTGATAATTGTTTTGCTTGTTGTAATGATAAAGACTTTTTTTCTGAAATTAGATTAATTAGTCTTCTTTCAGGAAGCCCTTGCCTTGCATATAAAAGTCCATTAAGCCCAAGTTCAACTGTCTTTTCTTGTCTTGACTCTAGTTTTACTATTGTTTTGTTAGACAAGAATTCTAATGCCCTTAAAATAGCAGTTTTTCCTAGTTTAGTCTTTTTGTCTATTTCTTCAATTGTTTTTTCTTTTAAAAAGGAAAATATTGCTCTTTCATTTGGTGAAAGAGATTCTATTAGATTTTGGGTGTCTTTTTCTTTAGACATTTAGATGAAAAGAGAAGATGTTTTAAAAAGGTTGTGTGACTATTATAGAGTTAATAATATTCTTTAGTTAATTGTAGATATTTAGCTTTGCCTGCATTGGACTTCCCTTAAGGATTTTAAAAAAAGATAAAATTTCTTGTTTTGAGAGAGTTTTTGGGAATAAGATTATTTTAGTGTTTGTTCTTTTGCATAGTTTTATGTTTTGAATTATTCTTGAAAGGACGATTGCCTTCTCTTTTGGAGAAAGAGAATTAATCTTTGAGATGTCTATGCCTATGCTTATTTTGTTTTCTTTAGCAAGTTTGCATAAAAACTCATTTAATCCAGAATCTCTTTGTTTTAGTTTGTCTTTTCTATTGTGAATTTCAGAAGATAATAAGATATCTACTTCTTTAATCTCTAATATCTTTCTATTAAATTCATCATCTTGAGCTTTGATAATAATTTGTTGTGAGGGAGTTTCTTTTTTAAGCTTGAGAATTTGCTTTCTTGCTTCATTTATGTTTGATGTGTTGATGATTTGCATGAAGATAAATAGAATATTATATTAATAAATGTTGAGATAAATATTCTCATGAGTAGAAAGGTTTAAATATAATGAGTTATTATGAATTATAACTTAAGATAATGAAAGGTTATTAACATGGTTCAAAACATTATAGATATAGGAGAAAGAGAAGATAGAGTTTTAAATATTGTAAAAGCTAAATTTGGTTTAAAAAATAAAAGCGAGGCAGTTGCTATTATAACTCAAACTTATGAAGAGAGTTTTCTTGAGCCAGAATTAAGGCCAGAATATTTGGAAAAACTAAATAAAATTAAAAAAGAAAAAGGGATAAGTTTTAAAAACATTAATGAATTAAGAAAGATAATTGAGGGATAATAAAATGTATAGCTATGAGGTGATTCCATATTTAAAAAATATCCTCAACAAGCTCTCAAAAAAAGACAAAAATTTATATGAACAGGTTCTTAAAAAAATTGAAGAAATTATAAATTGTTTTGATGTGGAACATTATAAAAATTTAAGATATGATATGAAAGACTCAAAAAGAGTTCATATAGGGCATTTTGTTCTTGTTTTTCAATTCATAAAATATGAAAATAAAATTAAGTTCTTAGATTTGGACCATCATGATGTTATTTATGGGAAGAGATGAATAAATGAGTTAAGAAATTCTCGTCCCAACAAAATGTTTGTTGTTTAACAAATTATCTAATTGATGCATATCAGGACCTAAAATATAGGTTGTTGTTTTATCTTTTTTGATTAGAACTGCTGCAGTTTGGTCTAAAACAAAGTGTTGTCCTGGTTTGAATTTTATTTTGTTTGTTAATTCTAAAAAACCTTTGTGAGAAATTTCTGGGATAAATTTTGCAGAACTGCACTTTTTTGGGTTTTTATCATATAATCCTGAAACATCTGTTAAATTAATGAATTCTGTATTAAAATAATTAGCAAGTTTTGCAGAAGTTCCATCACTTGTTTCTTTATCTGCATATCTTAATGCTCCACAAAAAACAAAGTCATTAAATTTTAGTAAATTTTCAACTTCTTTCATATCATGAGGTATGCCTTTATTTGCATCTTTGCCGAAAAAATAAGTCATAAATCTTGCATTTAGTCTTGTTGAAGCAATTCCAAGCAAACTCTGAAAATATTCTTTATCTTTTTCAGTTAAATCTTCTTGTTCAAGTCCAGCTATGTAATTTCTTGCTGTTTTTCCTCCCCCACAAACTACAACAAATTTGTATTTTCTTTTATTTTTTTTAAGAATTTTTCTAAACTCTTTTAGGAAAGGATAATTTATTTGATCGGGTATAATTAAACTTCCTCCTAAACTGATTACAATCACCTTTTTTTCCATACTTAAATAAAACCAATTACTTATTTAAAACTTCCCAAAGGAAGTTTTAAGCCACAAAAATCAAAAAGATTTTTGATGTTTAAAGGTTTTTAATATATATCTTACAGAATAATAATGGTTTTTAATTGGAGTTTTTATTGTAATAGTATGAAAATAGACCCTGGAGAATTTAATCTCGCTTTTGAAGGAAATGTTAAAAGGAGATTCCAGAATGCTCCTTCTATTAAGATTAGAAGGGTAGATAGTGGTTATAAGTCAGATTGTACTATAAATTGGCCTTATCAAGGAATAGAATACAAATGTAATTTTTATGTTAATGGTGAAAAAAGATTGAATTTTTTTATTGAATTAGAATTTGAAAGAAGAGACGGATTAAGAGAAAAACTTGAAGAGGCACTAAGTGGCTCTAAAATGGAAAAATTAGGATTTTTAAACAGACCCCATAGGGAATATTTTAATGCTGAAAAAAAAGAGTTTCATAAGCACCATGTATTAGAAGAACAAAAAGAACTTCAAGGATTAGTTATTGATAATGAGAAAATATCAGAAGGATCTATTTTTAAAGAATATGTAGATACACTTGAAAATAATGATTTAATAAGAAAAGAAAAAGACTATTATTTTATATCCTGTAGAATAAAAAGAATCCCTAATAATCTAAATGTTTTAATTAATTCTATTTTTGGTAGCATAATCTCTCCTATTTATGATACGATTACGAATTTTTCTAAAGAACAAATTTAAATCGTAAATAGACTGGTGTCAATTACATTAAATATTTTTAATCTTGCTCCACAATCAAGCCATCCATGAGCATAATTTAAACAACCATAAGCATCAACATAATCTCCTTGTTTTTCAAAATGCTTGCTATCTGATAAATAACATTCAATCATTTGAATTATTTCTTTTGCTTGTTTTTTTTTGCCTTTTGCTATAGATTTTTTTGCAATATCTAATGCTCTTGATGTTAATTCACAATATTTATCTATCTTTTGTTTTGTTATTTTATCTTGTTTTCCCATTATTAATCAATATAAAATTGGTTTAAATATATTTTCTAATTAGGTTATTCAGGATATAGGGATTTTAAGAGTATGTTTTATAATCTTATCCTTTGGAAGGACTGCTTTTTGATGTTCATTTTAGTTAGGAGTATATTAAATCACCTAAATCATTTAAAAAGAGAATGTTTTAGTTTAATTGCTAAAAAGGGGAATGGGGAGATTTATTCTCCCCTCTCTTTTATTTTTTTCTTGTTAATGATTTTGATAATGTTAAAACTTACCTGTTTGATAATGTTAAAGGAATCAGCTTTGAAATTAATTATTTAATCTATGCAGATGATGAAACAAAACTTAAATGAGATTATACATATTTGAGATATAAACAAGATACTAACAAGCTCATAGATTTACTTTATCAAATTATAAGGTGTTATTTTATTAATTATAAACCTGCTTCCAACAAATTCAGAAATTATTGCAGAAATAACTAAATCTCCTACTGCTGCTTTTATAATTCCACCTACAACAGGAATTCTTGCTTCTTCTGAAAATTTATTTATAATTCCTGTTATTTCTTGTTGAGAAAGAATTGTTTTTGTTAAGTTTATTTTATCATATTTTTTAACTAATACATTTTTACCAGGGCCTTGACATTCAATTGATAAAACTGCTTTATCTTTTAAGAAAATGTCTAATTTTCCCAAAGAAAACTTTTGAGGAAGTTCTTGAGGAATAGGTTGTATTTGCATAAAATTTGTTTGTGGGCTTTGTGGAATTTGTCTTTGAATTATTTTTCTTGATGGAATTTGATTTCTTATAGGTATTTGTTTAATTGATGGTGTGTAAGTTTTATATTTTATTAAATTTTCGAAATTTATTACTCCAGGATTTTTTCTAATTAGTCTATCCATAGGTGTTGGAAAAACAATTGGCCTGAATTTTGTCAAAGATTCTTCGTCGCTCATGTTTGGTTCAATAAATTTTTGTTTTAATTTTTCTATGTCTATTCCCTTGAGTATACTTTCTTTTTCTAAAGAATTAATTAATATTTGCTCAGTAAATTTTTTTAAAAATAGAATTTTTTTTTCAGAACTTATTTGTTGAAACATCATTAGAATCTTGGGAGAGGGTTTGATCTTTGCATACCTTCAAATCTATTATCAAATCCATTATTCTCTTGGGATTGAGGTTGAGGCATAGATTGAGGCAAAGGATTTCTTTGTTTTACTCTTTCCTCCATTAGCATAATTCCTTTTGCAATAGTTTTGTTTTGATCCATTAGAGAATCAAGTTTGCCTAAAAGTTCTTTATCAGATTTATTTTCTCCTTTGTCTTCACCTGAATATTTTTCAGCAAAACTTTTAGCAGATATTTCAAACAAATTTAATAATTTGGACATATTCCCTGATAACTCATCAAATTTAATAGAAAGATTAGTGAGAACTTTTTGTAAATTAATAAAATTATTTAATAATGCTTCTTCAAGCTCTTGCTTGGACATAGACTTCTTTTTAACACCCGCTTCTTTTTGAATCATATTCTTCATAGGAAAAGGTAATTTATAAATATTTGGAAAATGAAAAATGGACACGGGGAATTGTGAACCTTCAATAAAAATGGGAATAGCCGGAATTGAACCGGCATTCCAGGCTCTGGAGACCCGTGTACTACCATTATACTATATTCCCATGAATAATTCTGGAATTTTATTTAATTCCTGTTTATCTAATATAAATATTTGATTTTTACCTATTAAAAACCTATCTTTTTTAGGAGCCTTGCGTGGTAATTACTTCATCTTATTAAAATAAGATAATCTTGCTCGGTT
>JBBSXH010000010.1:1612-6180 GCA_038045865.1 Nanobdellota archaeon | reverse complement strand
AGGACAATTAAGATATATTATTCTTCTTAAATTGCACAATTTATCAACAAGAGAGAAAAATCTTTTTGAATTTTGTAAGAATCATCCAAATATAATCCGTATAAACAAAATCCTTGGAGAATGGGATTCTGAAATTCACTTAGAAATTAAAAATCACTATGAATATAAAGAGATAATGTCAAATTTAAAAAATAGTTTCTCAGATATAATAAAATGGTATAGCCCTTTAATAACTTATAATTTTTATAAGTATAATTGTCTTCCTATGGAGACTATTTAATTTATTTTAAAGGTATGCTGATTTTAATGATTTTCTGATTTCAAAACTTATTAGCCAGAAGTCTTGCCTTGCGCCTGCAGACACTTAGTTGAAATAACCTCTATACTTACATTTCCAGCCCAAATAGGAACCTCTTGACAAGTTTGTGCTTGTTGAATTAGAGTTGTAATTGCCTGCTCATAACCATACTGTGCTCCTTGCTGAAAAATACTTAACTCTTCCTGTTGTTTTCTTTCATTATATTTATCAAAAATAACATACCCTATCACTATTATCAGTAAAACAATCAAACTTATTATTATTTTTCGTTTACTTATTTTCATTTTTATTAATTCTCAAAAATTTAATTTTATAAATGAATTGTATAATTGTATGAAACATAATCCTTTTTATAATCTTACATAGAAATTATATATATATACCTTTCGATTTGTTTTTTTAATGTACACACAGGTGACATTTTAGGCTAGGTCACAATTCAAATAATCATTAGAAAAAATTAAGCAAAAATCTTTTTTTTGAAGAGCTTTATGTCTATGAATTGAGAAATTAATCTCATATATTCTCTATATCACAATTATCCTTATAATCCTTGCAAATCTTAGGATATATCATGAAATTCGCACATTTATCAGATTGTCATTTGGGTGGCTGGAGACAGCCAGAGCTACAAAAACTTAATATGGATTCTTTTAAAATCACAATAAAATCCTGTATTGAAGAAAAAGTAGAATTCATCCTTTTTTCAGGAGATTTATTTGATTCTGCATTTCCTCCAATAGAAATATTAAAAGATGCATTTGCAGAATTTAGAAAATTAAAAGATGCAGGAATAAAATCTTATGTAATTGCAGGAAGCCATGATTATTCTGTTTCAGGAAAAACTTTCTTAGATGTTTTAGAAAAAGCAGGTTTTTGCGAAATTTGTAAATTTGAAGAAGTAAATGGAAAGATAATACTAAAACCAATAATTCACAATACATATTATATTTATGGATATCCTGGAAAAAAATCAGGACTTGAAATAGAAGATTTAAGGAGAATTAAAATCGAAGAACCCTATGAAGGGAATTTTAGAATTTTAATGCTTCATACAACCATCGAAGATGTTAGAGGCGATTTGCCTATAGATGCTATAAGTTTTAAAGAACTACCAGAAGCAGATTATTATGCATTAGGACATATACATACTGATTTTGAAACAGAAGTTAATGGAAAACCAGCAATTTATTCAGGTCCTTTATTTCCCAATAATTTTAAAGAACTTGAAGAATTAAGAAAAGGAAGTTTTTATATTATAGATGTGGAAGGATACACTAAAGTAACTAAAAAAGAAATTATATTAAAACAAATAGAACGAGTTAATATAGAGATTACAGATACATTGACGGCAAATGCAAAAATTATCTCTGAACTTGAAAAAAGAGATTTAAGAGATAAAATAATTCTTTTAAAGGTATATGGAATTATTGAGCAAGGTAAAAATTCAGACATTAAATTTCAAGAAATTGAAGACTACTTGAAGAAACAAGGAGTTTATTCTTTTCTTAAAAATACTTCTAAAATAGAAAACAAAAAACAAGAACTTCAAATTCAATTACAGGCAAATGAAATGGAAAAAATAGAAGAGGTTTTAGTTAAAAAATATGAAAAAGAAAATCCTTCAGATTTTAATTCAATGATACTTCAACTAATGGAAGATTTAAGTTTAGAAAAGCAAGAAGGAGAAAAAAATTCTGTTTTTGAATCAAGATTATTTTCAGAAATAAGTAAGCTAATAGGAGTGGAGTTATGATATTAGAAATTAATATCAATAAAAAATGACAATAAATAAATCAATAACAAACTAATATCTGTAACATACAAAACTAAATCGCTCTGGCTAATATGCTCAAGCTAATAAAAGTTGATTATTATTAACAATCGTAAGGGGAAGTATCACCTTAACAAGTCAACCCCTCATAAATAAAAAATAACAAAACATAATTCAAAAAAATAAAATGATATTAAAAAAAATTTACATGGAAAACTTGAGAAGTTATGAAACACAAGAAATTAATTTTTCAAAGGGCTCAACTTTACTTTCAGGAGATATTGGTGCAGGAAAAACAACAATTTTACTTGCAATAGAATTTGCACTTTTTGGATTACAACCATCTCAAAAAGGGAATTCTTTATTAAGAACAGGAAAAGATGAAGCAAAAGTTATTTTAGAATTTGAAATAGATAATCAAAATATAATAATTGAAAGAAGACTGAAAAAAACCTCAAAGTCAATCTCACAAGATTATGCTTCCATAATTATTGATGATGAAAAATTTGAAGGAAGCATCACAGAAATAAAAAGCAAGGTTTTAAGTTTATTAAATTATCCTGCTGAATTTGCAAAAAAAACAAATTTGTTGTATAAATTTACAGTTTATACCCCTCAAGAAGAAATGAAACAAATTATCCTAGAACCAGGAGATATAAGATTAAACACCTTAAGGCATGTTTTTGGGATTGATAAATACAAAACAATAGAAGAAAATGCTTCAATACTTACTGCAAGATTAAGAGAAAAAGTAAGGATTAATGAAGGAATTTTATATGATTTAGAGGAAAATAAAACAAATTTAGATAAAAAGAAAGAAAATTTGATTAATTTAAAAGAAAAATCAAAAGAAGTAGGATTAGAACATAAATTAGCTTTGGATTATAAAAATTTAAAACAAAAATTTATAGAAGAAATCAGAGAAAAAATTGATAAAAAAAAGGAGTTTGAAAATGAAATCTCAAAAACCACAATTTTAATTTCAGAAAAAAAACAGCAAGTAACCACTTTAGGAAATACAATAAATAATCTTAATCTCCAGATAGAAGAAAGCAGAAAAATATCTTTTAATCCTGAAGAAATTGTTTCATTAACAAAAGCAATTAAATTTCAAGAAGACAAGTGGGAAGAATTGCAAAAAGAATATATGGGAGTTGCAAGTAATATTAATTCAAAAGAAGAAAAAAAATTTGAAGTAGAAAATTTAAAAAATAAAATATCTGCACTTCAAAAATGTCCAACTTGTTTGCAGGAAGTTTCTGAACAATATAAATCAAATATTCTTTCTAGGACAAACAATGAAAGTGAGGAATTAAAATTGTCTATAAAAGAATTGACTATTAAAAAGATTAGGTTAATGGAAGAGATGAGCTCTGTTAAAAAATTAAAAGAAGAATTCAAGAGCAAGAAATATGACTTAGACTTAATAAAAATTAAATTTGATAATTTAAAAGAAAAAGAACAGAGAATTACAGAGATAGAAAAACAAAAACAATTAATCCAAAAAGATTTAGAAATGTTAGAAAAACACACACTTATTCTTAATTCTTCTGTTCTAGAATATGAACAATATGAAAAAGTTTTTGAAGAAGGAAACAGAGAATTTAAAAAAGCAAGTCTTGCAGAAAGTGAAAAAGCAATAAAAAAAGCAGAAACCAATAAAGAAGTTCAATTCCTTGAGATTCAAATAAAAGAAGGGCAGGAACAAATTAATAAAAAGCAAGATTTGAAAAAGAAAAATGAAAGATTAAGAGAAATAGAATTTTGGATTTCAGAAAAATTCTTGAATTTAATGTTGTTTACAGAAAAACAAGTTATGCTTACATTAAAAGAAGAATTCTCAAAACTTTTTTCAAAATGGTTTGCAATCTTGGTTTCTGATACACTTTCAGCAAAATTAGATGATGATTTTTCTCCTATAATTGAACAGCAGGATTATGAATTAGATTATTCATTTCTTTCAGGAGGAGAAAGAACAGCAATTGCTTTAGCATATCGTCTTTCACTTAACCAGGTAATAAATTCCTTATTGAGCAAGATTAAAACAAGAAATTTAGTTATATTGGACGAACCAACTGAGGGGTTCTCAAGCCAACAATTAGACAAGATGAAAGAGGTTTTACAACAATTAAAAACAGAACAATTAATCATTGTAAGCCATGAATCAAAAATAGAAGATTTTGTTGAGAACATAATCAAGTTTAAAAAACAGGCAGGAATCACAAGTGTTGAAGGATAAAATCTAAAATCCTTGGAGTTTCTTCTTGAGGTATTTTAATATTTTCTTTTAATATTAATTCCAATCCCAAATTTAAATCTTTTTCATCAACTAAAAATCCATTGCCGTATTTAAAGCCAATATGTGCAAGATGTTCTTCTTTATTTGCATAAATCCTTAAACTACTAAACGACAGATAACTTAATCCTCTTTCAGCAAGATTATTCATTTGATTTGTAATGGTTTCATTTATTTTC
>JBBSXH010000010.1:0-1602 GCA_038045865.1 Nanobdellota archaeon | reverse complement strand
CTTCTTTATGTCTTAAAATAACACATCCTCCATATGCTTTTTTAAAATCTGTTCTTTTAACTCCAAAACATTTAGATTCTGGATAATCTTTTTTAAAAGATTCTAACTCAAAATTTTCTTTAAACAAACATAATTCATTGAATAAATTTGAATAAGCAATCAAAGTTTTGTCTTTATAACCTTCTTTATTTTGTATAATTTCTTCATCCACTTTTATAATCATAAAACCTTTTGTTAAATTGTCTTTTAAACCTTTATGAAGTTTGAATATATGTTTTTCAGGCATTATAGTTTGAAAAAATCTAAATGGTTTAAGGTTCTTTGTTAAGTTATCGGCTGGTAATATGGTTTAATTAAAAGTAGAATTTAAATAAGTGTTTTTTCTAAGATGTTTATGAATAAGGAAATAGCGAAAGAAAAGATAAAGAAACTTGTTGAAGAGTTTAGAGAACTTCCAAAATCAACTCTTGATGCTATGCCTGAAGAACAGATAAAATTTATTTTTATTGAACCCTTATTTGAGGCTCTTGGATGGGAAAAGAAAAATATAGAAAAAGAAAAAAGAGTTTTAAAGGGCAGAGCAGATTATATTTTGAGGAAAGGAAATCAAGAGTTTTTAGTTGTGGAAGCAAAAAAGACAAATGTTCCTTTAACAGATGAAGAAGGTAGACAGGCAGTTTCTTATGCATATCATAGAAAAATTAAGTTTTCAGTTTTAACTAATTTTAAATATCTTAGGGTTTATCATGCCCTTTCTAACATAAAACTTATAGAGAAAAACCTATTAAGAACTAATAATGAGTATTTTAAATTAGAGTTTACAGAATTTTTAGACAAATTTGATATGCTTTGGCTTTTGTCTAAAGAAAGCTTTGAGAAGCAGGAAATAAATAAACTTCTTTCTGCAAAAGATGAAAAAATTAACAAATCAATTGATGAAAATATTTTAAGCGATTTGTTAAACATTAGAGGTTGGCTTTCTAAGGAATTAAAAGCAAAAAAGAATTATCTTGGGCAAGAGATTATAGATGAAGTAGTTCAGATATTAATTGATAGATTAATTTTTATAAGAAGTGTTGAAGATAGAGGATTAGAACCAATGAATTTTCTTAAGAGTTTAGAGAGTGATGTAAGGCAACAAAGAGTAAAACTTCAATTATTCCCTTATTTGCTTGAGAAATTTGAAGAGTTTAATAAAAAATATGACTCTAGATTATTTGAAAATGGACTTTTGGAAAAAGAAGGGACTTTTTCTGATGATGTTTTAAGAAAAGTTATACTTGCATTATATTTTGGGAGTGAAGGAAATCAAGAAAGATATTTATTTGACCAAATTCCAGGAGATTTACTTGGAAGTATTTATGAACAATATTTAGGAACAATACTTCAAAGCACAGAAAAAAGAGTAAAATTAGATTCTGCTTCTGGAAAAAGAAAGAAAATGGGAATTTATTATACTCCTTCTTACATTGTTGATTATATTGTGAAGAATACTGTCGGCGAATATATTAAAGATAAAACAATTGATGAAATTTTAGAAGTTAATATTGTCGATCCTGCCTGCGGTTCTGGTTCTTTTTTAACAAGAGCTTTTATAGAAGT
>JBBSXH010000009.1:0-2648 GCA_038045865.1 Nanobdellota archaeon | reverse complement strand
AATCGTAAGGGGAAGTATCCCCTTAACAAGTCAACCCCTCTTAATAAATAAGAAATAACAGAAAATAAACATTATCAAAAAATAAATTATCAACAGCAAATATAAAAAAACAAAACACAATATGGAAACATTTAGAAAACTTGGAATAAGCGAACCTATCCTTAAAATTCTTAAGGAAAAAGGATTTGAAAAACCTAGTGAAATCCAGGAAAAATCAATTCCTCCAATACTTGCAGGAAAAGATGTTATAGCAGGTGCTTCAACAGGTTCTGGAAAAACTTTAGCATTTGGTGCAAGATTATTACAACATTCAAAAAAAGATTTTGGTATACAGGCTTTGGTTTTAACACCAACAAGAGAATTAGCAGAACAAATTTCAAATGCATTATATGAATTTTCACAATATGATGAAAGAGATGTTGTTGCAATTTATGGTGGAGTTTCAATGCTTCCTCAAGTAAAAGGATTACAAAAAGCAGAAATTGTTATAGCAACACCAGGAAGATTATTAGACCATATTGAAAGAAGAAGTATTGATTTAAGACATGTAAAGATACTTGTTTTAGATGAAGCAGACAGAATGCTTGATATGGGTTTTATAGATGATGTTACAAAAATAATAAATCATCTTCCAAAACAAAGACAAACAATGCTTTATTCTGCAACAATCTCAAATGATATTGCAAGATTAGCAAAAAGATGGTTAAATAATCCTGTTGAAATTTTAGCAGAACCTTTAGTAGACCCAACAAAATTATTACAAGTTTATTATGATACTCCAGATGGATTAAAATTTTCTTTATTAAAACATTTATTAGAACATGAAGATGCAAAACTAGTTATGATTTTCTGTAACACCAGAAGAAATGTGGACTTTGTTGCAAATAATTTAATGGCTTTAGGAATAAATGCTTTGCCTATTCACGGAGGATTTTCTCAAGATAAAAGAAATAAAGTTATGACTTCATTCCATGCAAGTAAAACACAAGTTATGGTTTGCACAGATATTGCTGCAAGAGGACTTGATATAAAAGGAGTAACTCATATTTATAATTATGATTTGCCAATAGATGCAAAAGAATATATTCACAGAATTGGAAGAACTGCAAGAGCAGGCAAAGAAGGAAAAGTAATTAATATTTTAGCAAGTAGAGATTATGATAATTTTAATAAAATAAAAAGAAATGATAGTTTAACAATAACAGAAGAACCTCTTCCCTTTGTTGAAAGAGTAGAATTAAAATACATGGAAAGAAATAGAAATTCAGGTGGAAGATTTGGTGGGGGCAGAGGTGGTGGAAGCAGAGGATTTGGAAATTCAAGAGGAAATTTTGGAAGCAAGTCAAGAGGAAGTTCATATCCAAGAAGCAATAGGAGAGATATGGAAGATAACAGAGGAGAATCCAGGGAAAATAATTATAGAAAACAAGGCAACAGAGAGGGTGGTTCTTCATACATGCCTAGAAAAAATAATTATCAAGGAAGTTCATCATCAGGTTATGGAAGAGGCGGTAGAAGTTCTGGTGGAAGAAGAGAAGGCGGTTATTCAAAAGGACGAAGCGATGACAGACCAAGAAGAGATTCTAGAGAAAGAAGACCTTTTGGAAGAAGATATTAATTTTTCTAATAGATATTCTAGTAATAAGTAAAACGATTTTATGCTTTGCAGATGAGAAGCAAAAGCTTTGTAAGAGAATTGTATCCCACAAGTCTACAAAACATCATCTTCATATCTTATTCTTAATAGAATATTAAAGAGAGAAGTAAGGTCCTCTGTTGATTTTAGCAACTTGCGATTAAAGGGCTTGTATATTCAGACTTTCTTAATGGAGGTAACTGAATTCTTAGTTCTTGTCCATTATGATTAAAAACTAAAACCATGAACCAGTTATTTCTATAATTTTTACATTCTATTGAAACTTTATTTATAGATTCCAATAATGATTTTGTAATAATTTTATTTAAAGCAGAAAAGAATTCACTTGCATAAAATACTTCTAATCCAACTATACTTTTATTTTTATCAATATCAATATTTAAAAATTCTGAAAATTCTATTGTTTCAAAAGGTTTATGTTCACTATCATAAATAGTAAATACATCATCTTCATTATCATAATCTATCTTTATTGTCATACTTATTATAAGGTCTCAGTCTTTTTTAAACTTTCTCTTATAGTTTTTTAAGGTTTGTCTTCCAATTGGGTAAACTGTAATTACCCTTATCTTATCTGTAAATTTTAAAACATAAACTCTTCCTGTTTTTGAGCTATATACAAAATATAGTTTATATCTTGTTTCTTCCTGTTCCTTTTGTTTTTGAACAAATTCAACATTAGTATAATCAAGAATCTCTTTTTCCATTTCTTCTTTAGAACATCCATTTCTAAATTCAAGATAATCAATTGGTTTTCCCCACTCAAAACCTCTTTCTTTATATTCTTCAATAAGTTCTTTGAGTTCTTCCGAATAATCTTTAGTCATAGAATACTTATGAAAAATAAGTTTTTATAGGTTTTGCTGAAGAGATTATGTAATCTGAATTTCTCTTAACAAACTTCTATTGCTTCTTTGATTCTTTCTAAGGTTTCTTGCAATGTTTTTCCTTGAGTATAACATCCTTCTATTTCTGGAACCTTAGCTACATA
>JBBSXH010000008.1:0-2261 GCA_038045865.1 Nanobdellota archaeon | reverse complement strand
TAAACCTGCCGATTTGTAAAAAATTATAGAATTAGTTTAGTTGGGATGTAGCCTTGTTTTGTGGATGAGAAGATTAAGGTTCGGCAATTATTTATAAACATATTTGTTCTGATTTTATTATGAAAATAAAATATGTTGATGGGTTAAAAATAAGAAATAGTTTGGATGTGGATTTTGGAGTTATTGGAAGCAATAAGATTTATTCATATATACCTAAAAATGAAATTTGGTTTGATAAACATTATATGCCTGAGAAAGAACATTTTTTAAAAATTCATCTTTATGAATTAAAACTTATGAAAAAAATGAGTTATGAAAAAGCAAGGGCTATAATTTAAAAAAAGTTTGTTGAGAAAACAGGCAAAAATAAAATACCTGATTTTATTGTAAAAACCAAAAAACACAAAGGATTTTCAATAAAATATGTTGATGGAAGAATAATCAGAAAATATATTGACCCAAAATTTATTTTAGGATGCCATTATGTCTTAGGAAGAAATAAAAGAATGAACAGAAAAGAGATATGGATTGATATAAGACAAGATAAAAGAGAAATTAAATACACTTTGCTTCATGAGTATATTGAAGCCAAGCTTTTGCTGAAGTGGGATAAGTATTATATACAGAGTTATAATAATGCTCATGATTATTCTCTTGCTGCTGAAAAATCTGCAAGAAGAAAAGATGGGGCAGTTTATTTAAAAGACTAATTAAAATATCTTTTAAGACGCATAAATGCTTTTAAATTAGGATTTTAATGTTTAATTATGGAAAGACCTGGTGTTGGATTGTCTGCTATTGTTATAAAAGATAATAAGATTTTGATGGGTAAGAGAAAAAATTCTCATGGGGCTGGAACTTTGGCATTTCCTGGAGGACATCTTGAAATATATGAATCATTTGGGAATTGTTTGTTGAGAGAAGTAAAAGAAGAAACAGATCTAAAAGTTATTTTAATTGATGAATTTCCTGTAAAAGCCACAGAGGATTTTTTTAAAACAGAAAATAAGCATTATGTTACTTTATTTATGAGGGCAAAATATGTAGAAGGAGATTTAAAAATCTTAGAACCAGATAAATGCGAATTTTGGAAATGGTTTTCTTGGTATGATATAAATACTATGCCTTCAAATCAATTATTTCTTCCAGTTCAAAATTTAATTAAACAAGGTTATAATCCTTTTAGTGATGGGAGGCATCGTTAATTATGAAAATCGGCATAATCGGCGGAAGCGGGTTAGATGACCCAAAACTTTTAGAAAATTATGAAGAAAAAGATGTTGAAACAAAATATGGAAAACCAAGTTCTAAAATAACTTGCGGGAAAATAAAAGGAGTTGAGATTTGTATTTTAGCAAGGCATGGAAAAAATCATAATATTCCTCCTGCAACTATAAATTATAGGGCAAATATTACTGCATTAAAATTATTGGGTTGTGATTATATTATTGCTACTTCTGCTGTTGGAAGTTTAAAAGAAGTTATTAAACCAGGAGATTTAGTTTTTCCTAATCAGTTTATTGATTTTACAAGAAAAAGAATAAATAGTTTTTATGATGAGATTGGAGAAGTAAAACATTGTGAAATGGCAGAACCATTTTCAGATGAATTAAGAGGTATTTTAATTAGAACTTCTGAAGAATTGGGTTTTAAAAAACATGATAAAGCGACAATAGTTGTTATTGAAGGACCAAGATTTTCAACAAGGGCAGAAAGTTTTATGTTTAAAAATTTTGCAGATATTATTGGTATGACTACAGTTCCAGAATGTTGTTTAGCAAAAGAATTAGGAATTCCTTATGCGAGTATTGCAATGTCTACTGATTATGATTGCTGGAGAGAAAATACAGAGGCAGTTAGTTTTGAAATGGTTTTGAAAACAATGTCTGAAAATGCAGAAAAAGTTAAAGAATTATTGATTAATGTTATTCCTAAAATTGCTAATAGAAATCCAAAACAAATACAAGAATTTGAAGATGAGAATTTTATTAAAAGCAAGATAAGGACAATTCCAGATTTTCCAAAACCAGGAATAATGTTTAGAGATATTACGACTCTTATTGGGGATAAAGAAGGTTTCGAGAGAACTATAAATATTTTTTATGAAAGATATAAAGACAAAAATATTGATGTTGTTGCAGGAATTGAGTCAAGAGGATTTATTTTTGGAAGTGTGCTTGCACATAGACTTGGAGTTGGTTTTATTCCAATAAGAAAACCAGGAAAACTTCCTTATGAAAAAATAAGTTATGAATATGATA
>JBBSXH010000007.1:0-3827 GCA_038045865.1 Nanobdellota archaeon | reverse complement strand
CAGCTTTGGAATTAATTTTTTAAGATTTGTAAGAAATTATCATAATCAGATTAAATTATATCAAACAAAACTTCTTGCTAATCTCACCCATTATTTAGTTTTTAACATTACCAAAAGTCAAATAAATTTTATCAACAACGTAGTATATTTTAAAAACTTCTTATTTTTTAATACCTTATGGATTTTGATACAGAATTAAACGAAAAAACAAGTGAAGACGATTTAGTAGATGTTACTGAACTAAAAGAAACTGAAAAAATAGGGCATAATCAATTTTATGATATTGTTACAGGAAAACAACATGATTGGCAAACAATTATTTATGATTTAATTAATACAGAACAATTAGACCCCTGGGATATTGATATTATAATTTTAACCAATAAATATTTTGAAAAGATTTTAAAATTAGAAGAAGAATCAGGGCAAGGCATGGATTTTAATATTTCAAGCAAGGTTTTACTGGCTGCTGCTTTGTTATTAAGAATTAAATCAGAATTCTTACTTAACAAACAAATAAAAAATATTGATGAAATTTTATTTGGGAAAAAAGAAGAAAAAAGATACACTCCAGAAAAAATAGAATTTGATGAAAATGACTTGCCTATTTTAATTCCAAAAACTCCTCTACCAAGAGCAAGAAAAGTTACTTTAGACGAACTAATGAGTGCATTAAACAAAGCAATTAACACAGAATCAAGAAGAATCAAAAGAGAAGTTGCTATAAAAAGAGCAAAAAAACTTTCTGAAGTTGATTTTCCAGAATTTAAAAGAGTTGATTTAAAAGAAAGAATTAGGCAATTTTATGCAAGAATTTTAACTTCTGTTAAAAAAAACTCGACTGGACAAGAAAAACATCAGAACAAAGTAGGATATTCTAATCTTGTAGGAAAAGAAAGAGAAGAAAAACTCGCTTGTTTTTTGCCTGTGCTTCATTTAAGCAATGCAAAACAATTATGGGTTGAGCAAGAAAAACATTTAGAAGAAATATGGATTTATTTATACAAATACTTTGATAAAAACAGAGATAAATTTATAGAAGCCCAAAAAGATTTAGAAGAAGAAATTGAAGAAATGAAAGAAGAATTAAGTATTTCTGAAAATATTGATGAAATTTTTAATGAAACTATCAGTGGTTTAGATAAAATAAAAATTCAGAGAGAAGAGAAGAAAAATCTTTCAGATGAAGCAAAAAAAGAATTAGAAGCAGAATTAAATATAAATATAGATGAGGTAGAGGAAGAAATTAGTACTGAACTAAACAAAGAAGTAAAAGAAGTCAGCAAAGAGATTAAAGAAGAAATAAGAAATGTTAATAAAGACAAAAAGATTGAAAGCATTAGTGGATTTGAGGATGAATTAGAATAATTAAAAATAAGAAATATAAATACTAATAAACTTTAATTAATAATAAAGTTAAGTTAGGAAAGAGTAAAATAAACTATTGAAACATAACTTAATCTACTCAAACAAAACTCAAAATCGTTTAGTAAATTATCAAAATAATAAAAACAAAATGAAAATTAAATTAAAGGAGCAAGCTATCTTAGGAAAGATGACTTGTTAAGAAAACCTAGGTTTTCTTACGAACATGATATCAGAAAAAATAATAAAAGCATATGCATTAAAAAATGCAGTTGAACATGAAGGCGAGGCGGTTGCCGGAAGTATAATTTCAGCATTATTCAATTATGGTTTAAAAAAAGAAAAAATTAAAGATATTATGCCTAATGTAAACAAAGTTTTGAAAGAAATTAATGGTTTAGAACCAGAAGAACAAAAAGTTTTATTTGAAAAATATAAAGATATAATTAGGCATCGTCCTGAAAGAGAAGGATTGCCTGAATTACCTAATGTTAATAAAAAAACAGGAGTTATAATGAGATTTCGTCCTGCTCCATCAGGACCTTTGCATGTTGGGCATATAATCTCAAATTTACCAAATTCTTTATATGTAGAAAAATATGGGGGAAAACTATATGTTATAATAGATGATACTAATCCTAAAGAAACATTAAAAGATGCTTATGAAAACATAAAAAAAGATTGTGACTGGATTTTTGGAAATGTCTACAAATATTTGAATGCTTCAGACAGAATGGATTTATATTATAAATATGCAAAAGAATTAATAAATAAGGGATTTGCCTATGTTTGTGATTGCAATCCTGAAAAATTCAAAGAATTAATCCTAAAAAAGAAAGAATGTCCTTGCAGAAAATTAAGTAAGACAGAGCAATTAAAAAGATGGGAAAAAATGCTTGATAAAAATAAAAAAACAAATTATAAGCAAGGAAAAGTTGTTTTAAGATTTAAATCAGATATGAATAATCCTAATCCTGCTCTAAGAGATTTTCCTTTAGCAAGGATTAATGAACATAAACATCCATTGCAAAAAGACAAATACAGAGTTTGGCCTCTGATGAATTTAAGTGTTGCAGTAGATGATATAGAATTAAAAATGACTCACATCATAAGAGGTAAAGACCATAAAGATAATGCAAAAAGACAAGAAATGATTTTTAATGTATTCAATAAAAAATATCCAGTATGTTTTTTCATGGGCAGAATAAAATTTAATGATTTAGTTTTATCTAAAAGAAAAATAAGTGCTCTTATCCAGCAAGGAGAGTTTTCAGGTAGTGATGATGAAAAGCTTGCAACAATTTCAAGTTTAAAGAAAAGAGGTTACAAAAAGCAAGCATTTGTTAAATTCATTGAGCAAAGAGGAATTTCAGAAGTAGATAAAGTTATGAGTCAAGCAGACTTTTTTAAGATATTAGACGATTCTAATAAAGAAAATAAGTAAGTGAAATAATTATCCCAACAAATCTATATCAAAAACACAACAAAGTTTAATTTTCTCATATGCTCATCTTATAGGATTTATATATAACTATCTCCCACATCTTAAAAGATGTGGTTTAATTTCCGACATCACCAAAAGTCAAGGAGATTATAACACAAGAAAATCATAAGATTTTTTGTGCAGAAAATTCTTCTGAATGAATTTTCTTGCATTAATAACAAATAAGAATATTTATAAAGTAAAATATCCTTGATAAAATAATAAACATTTAAAAGAAATATGAAAGGAGGTATTAAAATGTATAATAAAAAAGCACAAGGTGAAATTATTACAACAGTTTTAATAATCCTTTTGGTTCTTGCTGCAGTTGTTATTGTATGGCAGGTTGTTAAAAGCACTGTGACAACAGGAACAGAACAAATTGGAACAGGGCTTGATTGTGCGACAATAAGTTTGGAGATAAAAAGCATTACTGCACAAAGTGCTACTGGAGTAGCAGATGGTAGTATTAAAATCAGAAGAGACATAGGTTCAGGAGATTTACAAGCAATAACTATAATCTCTAATGGAGCTTCTTTAGGTGAAAAAACAATAACTAATTTAAAAAGTGAATTAGGAGAAGATACAATCTCAAATATTAATATCACTGCAGATAAAGAAGTTTCAATCGCAGCAATGGTTGGAAGTTCTAAAAATCTTTGTGAAATTTCAGATACAGAAACTGCTGGTGCTTCTGGAACCCCTAAAAAATTTTAATTTTTTCTTTTTTATTCTATTTCTCTTTATTTTCATGTGAGAGTTTTTCCTCTCCTAAAATAATTTATTGTTAATATCATTAAATTCTCCTAGCTTTGGCTTATTTTCTTCAAGCTTTGATTTTAATTTCTTAAGATTTGGTTTTCATCATTCAAGCTCTGCAAATGATTAACCAAGCGATTGAGATTACAATATTATTAGAAATCAAAAAATTATGGTTATGACTTCAGGCTGTATCATAATTCATTTGATTATTAAAAAT
>JBBSXH010000006.1:0-3825 GCA_038045865.1 Nanobdellota archaeon | reverse complement strand
TTAGAAAAGAAGTGTCCAGCAGATATTTATTTTGAGTTTTCTAAGTTGTTTTAGGGGTAGGACATATGTCCTGAACCTATACATGCGATTTTCTTTTAGAAAGGTTTAAAAGGAACAAGATTATAATAAAAATACCTTAAGGGAAAGAGTTCTGATAAATTAATAAAATGTCACTCATAGATAAATTAACACAAATTGATGGAAGCAAAGAAGAGCTTACCCAGAATTTTCAAAAGAAATATTCTAAATTAGCAAGTGCAGGGGATGCGTGGGCAATTAATCAATTATTTAGTCAAATAAAAATTGTTCCTGAACTTTCTGATAATGATTTGATTACTTTATATATTTCAACTGCAAAAGGATATGTTTCACCATATGTATTAGAGAGTATTCTAGAATGGGATAAAAAAGTCCATAATGGAAAGCCGGTAGTATTTAACAAGTTAGGAGATGATTTTTCTAAAGCTTTACAAGAAGGTTATTTTACGTTAATAAGAGAGGATAGAACTAATAAAGAAAATTTTCATAAACTTGAGAAGTTAACAGGAATTCCTGTTAGTGAAGAAACTATTAACAAAGCATTTAATCAAAGAATTAAGGATAGAAATTTAGGAGAATATGAATTTAATAAAATAAAACAAGCTACTGGGATAATGCCCAAAGCTGATGAAAAAGTTGTGCAGAATTTGTACAAAAATTGTTTAAGAAAAGAAAAAATAAGTGGACAAAATCTTTTTTATTGGGAATATATAGCTAAATCTACTAAAATAATGCCTGAAGAAAAAACTGCTCAATTAGCATTTAGATATCTTGTAAACAAAGGGAAGACTCATGATTTAATAAGATTCTCTGAATTTACTGGGATAAAACCTGAAAAAAATATTGTTCAAGATGCTTATAAGATTCTTGCTCAAAAAAATAGTTTTAGTACTGATTATGAAGACTTAAAAAAAATTAGTGGTGGAATAAAACCGAATGAAAAGACTATTAAATTGGCTTATAAAATTGCTGTTGAAGGAAATTCAATCTGGGACTCTTATTTCAAGAGTATAAAAGAGTTAACAGGAGTAAATCCTCCTGAAGAGCTTGTTCAAAAAGCATATGCAAAATGCATTTCAAAAGGTGAATTTAAAAATTATGAAGAATTATATAATACTTTTAAAATTGAACCCTCTAAAAAAGTAAGAGAAAAATTAGCAAAATATCTTAGTTCTTAAAATATGTTTAATTAGATTTCTAAGTTTTTATAAGGATTAAATAGTTTTTTAAATTCCTTTCTTCTCGTAGTTTTATGATAAATAAAAACAAAATTAAAAAAATTCTAGAAAAGCAGGGCTATAGGGTTGTTGGAGAAAATAGTTCTGTTAAAATCTGCAATTGGACTAAAAAATCTTTGATTAATGATGGAGTTTGTTATAAAGAACAATTTTATGGAATAAAAAGTCATAGATGCTGTCAGATTTCTTGCACTTTATTTAATTGTCAGAATAAATGTTTGCACTGCTGGAGAAATCTAGATTATACAGAAGATATTGATTTGAAAAATATTGATGAGCCAAAAGAAATTATTGAAGGATGTATAAACCAACAAAGAAAATTACTTGAGGGCTTTAAAGGAAATAGCAAAGTAAATTTAAAGAAATTGCAAGAAGCTCAAGAACCAATGCAATTTGCAATTTCTTTAATAGGAGAAGCAACTCTTTATCCAAAATTAGGAGAATTAATCTCTGAATTAAGAAAACAAGGAAAAACTTCTTTTTTAGTAACTAATGGTTTAAGCCCAGAAGTTTTAGAAAAACTAAATAAAAATAAACAGCTTCCTACTCAACTGTATATCTCATTAAATTCTCCGAATGAAACATTATATAATCAATGGCATAATTCAAAAATAAAAAATGCTTGGAAAAAATTTAATAGAACTCTCAAGTTATTTCCTAAATTAAAGACGAGAAAAGTCATTAGAATGACTTTAGTAAAAGGAGTTAACAGCAATATGAAGGACGAATTTGTTGAGGATTATGTAAAATTAATAAAAAAATCAAAAACAGATTTCGCAGAAATTAAGGGCTACATGTCTGTTGGAGAAGCAAGAAAAAGAAAAAATATGGGATATTCAGACATGCCCAAGTATAATGAAATAAAAGATTTTGCAAATAAGATTGCAAATGAGTTAAAATCAGAAGGTTATAAGATTCTTGACGAGCATGAATTCTCAAATGTTGTGCTAATTGGGAAGGATAAAGGGAAGATGAAGATTAAGAAAAACGAGATTTAATTAAATCCTTTATCATTTTATTTTCCCAAATTCTTTCAGTTATTCAAAATTTAATGATTTTTCCATAAAAAATATTTTTTTCATGAAATTTTTTATTTTTCCGAAATATTTTTATCGTCGGAATAATTTTAGAAAAATATTTTTTTAAAAACATTTAAATAGAACAATCACGATATTATTCTATAAATTATTTATTCGCGAAATAAAAAAGGAGGTAGTGAGATGGCAGCAAAAAAGAAAAAGAAAAAATTATAATAATTCATTTTATTATTATTTAATCTATTATTTTTTTAACTTTTTATATTTTTTATTATACTTTTTCAAGTTCATTCAAGTATTCTTTTATTCTTTCAATTGTTTGAGGAATAAGAAATTTTTCTATACTACTTTCAAAAATATCTTTTAAACTTCTATTTTCAGATAAATAATATTTATTTTCTGTTTTTTCAATAAGCATAGCATCTCTTAATCTCTTAAGTTGTCGTCGAATATTGCTTTCAGCAAGTCCTTTTGTTTCAAGAGAATATTTTTTTCTTAAATCTTCTGCTTTTATCCCAATTTCTTCACTTGTTAGTTTATGTTTATGCTTATTTGCATCAATTAAAATTAAAAGAATATCCACAATAATATCTCTTGAATCACCAAGTTGAAGAAGTCCTAATGAAAGACATACTTTTCTCACAAGCTCTCTTTTTTCTAATCCAACAGGTTTTTCATATTTTCTTAATGTAATTTCAGATAATGGAATGTCTTTCATGTTTATATTTATGATTTATTTTAGTAATCTTTTTGTTTTTGTCACCATCTTTTTTTAAAAAGACGGCTTTTAGGTTTTGATTGAGTAGATTAAGTTTTGTTTCATAAATTTATGTATATTAACCATAACTCTTTCTTTTCCTATTAATCTCTACAGACATTATGAACTTTTAATTAATAAACTATCTTCTCTTTATAATTATCATATCACATATAAACTTATAAATTTAACTTAATAATTTAAGAAATGGAATTAATCGCATTTTTAGGTGCAGGACAAGGAACCTGGGCACAGGTTGCAGGAGTAATAAAAAGAGGAGAATGGGATAATATTATTCTTATAGGAAATAGTTTTGCAAAAAAATTTACATTAGAAAAAGATTTTGAATTTATTGAGGTAACTTCATCTGGATTAATTGAATTAAAAGAAGAAATATTAAAAAAACTTCAAGGCAAGGTTAAAGGAACAGAAGTAGCTCTTTCAATAGCAAGTGGAGAGGGAAAAGAGCATATGGCTCTAATTTCTGCATTATTATCTCTGCCTTCAGGTATTCGGTTTACCGCCTTAACTAAAGATGGAATTGTATTTTTGTAAAAGATGGAAATAAATTCATCATATGTTTTCTATAGATATTTGTTACTACTAAACACATATTTTTACACCTAAAATTGGGAGCTTTGCTAACCCAATTTTTTTTACTAATTAATAATGCTTAAAATTTCCCACTTTGAAGATGATAAACATAGATGATATGAGAATTCTCTAAACGAAAATTAGATTAAAGCCTTCGGCT
>JBBSXH010000005.1:0-1145 GCA_038045865.1 Nanobdellota archaeon | reverse complement strand
ACAACAAAACACAAAGCAAGATACAGAAAAAGAAATATTGAACTTCTGGGCAAAGAATAAAATTTATTCTAAAAGTAAAAATAAAAATGCAAATGGTAAGAAATTTTATATGATGGATGGGCCACCATATGCAACTGGGCATATTCATATGGGAACTGCACTTAACAAGATTTTAAAAGATATTGCCATGAGAAGCCAGAGATTACAGGGGAAAGATGTTTTTGATAGGGCAGGTTATGATACTCATGGAGTTCCAATTGAATTTCAAATTGAAAAAGAAATAGGAAGCAAATCAAAACAAGATATTGAAAAATATGGTGTAAAGAATTTTATTAATAAATGTAAAGAATTTGCAACAAAGTTCATAGGAGTTATGAATTTTGAATTTGAAAATTTAGGTGTCTGGATGGATTTTGAAAATCCTTATTTAACCTTAAATGATGATTATATTGAAACAATTTGGGATTGTTTTAAAATTGCTGATAAAAAGAGATTGTTATATTTAGGAAAATATCCTGTTCATATTTGTCCAAGATGTGAGACAGCAGTTGCTTATAATGAAATTGAATATGCAAAACAAGAGGACACTTCTGTTTTTGTTAAGTTTCCTTTAAAGAATAAGAAAAATACTTTTTTAATTATCTGGACAACCACTCCTTGGACATTACCTGGAAATACAGGAGTTATGGTTAATCCTAATTTTAATTATGCAGAAATAGAAGTTAATAATGAAAAGTGGATTATGGCTAAAGAATTAGTAAGTAAAATTATGGGAGAACTAGGAATTGGTTATACTCCTAAAATAACATTTAAAGGAAAAGAAATGGAAAATTGGAAATATGAGAATCCTTTATTTAAAAATTTAAAAGTAAATCCTAAAAATTCATACAGGGTTGTTTTATCTGGAAGATATGTAAATTTAGAAGAAGGAACAGGATTAGTTCATTGCGCACCTGGACATGGCAAAGAAGATTTTGATGTTGGAAAAGAAAATAACTTAGATGCTTTATGTCCTGTTGGTATGAATGGTTTGTTAACTCATGAGGCTGGAAAATATGCAGGCAAAAAAGCAAGAATTGTTGATAAAGAGATTATAGAAGATTTAGAAAAAGATAATTTTTTGGTTCATAAAATAAATTATTCAC
>JBBSXH010000004.1:0-2289 GCA_038045865.1 Nanobdellota archaeon | reverse complement strand
CAAATTATTTTAATAAATGCTGAAGCATCTCCATGGCCTGCATTTAATGTGTGCTGTGAAAAAACAACTGCTGGAGCTTGGTGCCAGAATACATTATCTGAAAATTGCAATACTAATTTTAGAGTAACTCCAACTTCTTGTTCTGCAACTTCATTTTGCAAGCCCGGAGTTTGTTATGATTCTTCAGAAGGATTATGCATGGAAAATACTCCTCAAAAAGTATGTAATGATGCAAATGGAACTTGGTTAGATGATAGTGTTAAGTCTGTTCCTCAATGTAATTTAGGTTGTTGTTTAATAGGAACACAGGCAAGTTTTGTAACATTAACAAGATGTAAAAAAATGGCTGGAACATTTGGATTAGAAACAAATTTTAGAAATGATATTTCTGATGAAGCAACCTGCCTTGCTGTTGCTGCTTCTCAAGACCAGGGTGCTTGTGTTTATGAAGTAGATTATCAAAGAACATGTAGATTTACAACAAGAGGAGATTGTATAGGATTAAAAAAAGGAAGTAATATGACTTCTGGTGCTGAATTTTTTAAGGATTATTTATGTTCTGCAGAAGAATTAGCAACTAATTGCGGGCCTTCAACAAAAACAGCATGTATAGCAGGAAAACAAGAAGTTTATTTTGTAGACACATGTGGCAATCAGGCAAATATTTATGATTCTTCAAAGGTAAACGACAAAAGCTATTGGAATAAAATAGTAGACAAATCAGTAAGTTGTAATTCTAATACTGGAAATGCAGGAAGCAAATCTTGTGGAAATTGTGATTATTTTAAGGGCAGTATTTGTTCATCAGGAAGTGCTTCATATGGGAATAATATTTGTAAAGATTTGAATTGTTATAATACTCAAAATGGAAATGATTATAAAAATGGAGAGAGTTGGTGTATTTATGATGGAAAAATTGGACAAGGACAAGACACAGTTGGAAGCAGACATTTTAGGCATGTTTGTATTGCTGGAGAAGAAACAATAGAACCTTGTTCTGATTTTAGAAATGAAGTTTGTTATCAAGCAGATATTAAAACAGAAGGAGATAATTTTAAAGAAGCTGCTTGCAGAGTTAATAGATGGGCTGATTGTTTAGACCAAAAAGATGAAGATGATTGCACAAATATAGATAAAAGAGATTGTTTTTGGAAAGAAGGTATGAGTTTTACAGGAGCAGGAACTTTAACAACTGAAACAGCAAGTTCAACTAATACATTTGCTGGAGGAACAAATACTGGTGGTTTTTCAGGAGGAGCAGCAACAACTGGAAAAGCAGTTGCACCAATAACTGGAAATGCTGTAGCTCCAATTACTGGAGATGCTTTATTTGGTGGAGGAAGTGATTCTAAAGCAAAAGAAAAAAGTTCTGGGATTGTTTTAGGAGGAGGAGTTTGCCTTCCTGATTTTGCTCCTGGATTAAAATTCTGGGAAGAAGGAAATGCACAGACAATATGTGCTCTTGGAAATGGAAAATGTGTTGTTGAATTTGAAAAAGGATTAATTGGAAGTAAAAAATGTATTAAAAATTGTGAATGTTTAACACAAAGTTGGAAAGATAAAATGAACGAAGTTTGTACAGCATTAGGAGATTGTGGAGAAAAAAAGAATTTTGCTGGAAAAATGGGTGGAACAACAATTGGTTGGAAGATTGATGGAAAGGTTGCAAAGAGTGTAACTGAAACTAGTGGTTCTACAACTGGAGCAAGTGGAGCAACAACAGGAAATGTTGTTGATGAAACTCAAGGCACTGGAATTATTCAAGGATGGTTAAATAAATTAAAAGGAAAATAAAATGCTGGAAAAATTATTCACATCAAAAAATAGAATAAAAATTTTACAATTTTTATTGTTTGAAAAACATGAAACTTATTTAAGAGAGATTGCAAAAGAATTAAAAATTTCTACAAGTGCTGTTAAAAGAGAAATTGAAAATTTGATTAATTTAGGCATTATAACAAAACAAAGAAATAAACTTGAATTAAACAAGAAATCCAATATTTTAGATGATTTGAAGAATATATTTATTAAAACAGATGCTATTGCTTATCCTATAAAAGAAACATTAAAAGATAAAAAAATAGAATATGCTTTGATTTTTGGTAGTTTTGCAAGAGGAGAGTATAAAGAAGAAAGTGATGTTGATTTATTAGTTATTGGAGATATAAAAAGGATTGATTTTTACAAAAAAATAAAACAAATAGAAGATAAAATTAAAAGAGAGATTAATCCTTCTATTTGGACAACTGAAGATTTAACAAAGCAAAAAAACACTGGTTTTGTTAAAGA
>JBBSXH010000003.1:0-2573 GCA_038045865.1 Nanobdellota archaeon | reverse complement strand
TTACATTGCCTGTTTTAAATGAGCCAATTATCATCATTCCAATTAGCAAAATTCCCAACACTATAAATATTGTTCTTGTTTTCATTTTATTTGTGATTATACTATTTATTGTTCCTATATTGTCTATTTGATTTTCTTGTTCATTCTTCCTTTCTCCTTATCTAATATAAATAAAAAAAATAAAAAAACTTATTCTTATTAACAGCCTCCAACCATGCCACTTCCGCCAGAACTTGCTGCAGAACTTGTTGCACTACTAGCACTTCCTGCTATATTTGCAACAGAGCTAAGCTCGCTTATTTTAGCTGTCTGCCATATAAGCAGAATAACTAAAATTGCTATAGCAATTCCAACAATTATCCAAAATGTTTTTTTGTCCATTTTTATATTTTTGGTTAACAGCCTCCAACCATTTCTCCACCAGAAGCTTGTCCTTTTTCAATACCTCTATATTTATTGCTTGCTAAATTAATATAGTTAAGTTCTATTCCTTGACTTTTCAAAGCAGATGCTTTCTGTTGATGAACTTCTGGGAAAAACAAAACTTTCCATTTTCCAAGTTCTTCTAAAATTTCATCATCAGTAAATTCAGTGCCATGCTTTGATATAATATATTTAGCAACTCCTCTCATAGCATAACTATGAGCGCAACCACATGCAGGTTGTCCGTCTTTAAATACAAGAGTTGTTGCACCACAACAATACTCACAAGCAATCATACTGCCAATCTTAACATATCTCTCTAAATTACTTCCTGTTAATGTGATTGAATTATCTAAATTTGTTAAAAGCCCTATTGTTGATTCTGTTGTCTGAGAATTTGAGGCAGAAATATCATTATAACTAATCCCTAGTTCTTTTCCATAAATTTTTGGAACTCCTGAAGGCATAATCTCACTTGCACTTACAAGCCCAACCGCACTTCCAGTGTTTTGACCTATATTATTTATATTAGTTCCCCCGGTGATATTATTTAGCCTATAAGTATTATAAAATACTAATAATAACAATATAACTCCAATCACTATAACAACTTTTTCTGCTGTATTTAGTTTAAATTTTGTTTCTATGGTTTTTTCTATCATTTTAATTTCTTGTTTTATTTCTCTTCCGATGGTTTCTTTTTCGTGTTTAGCCATTATAACCCCCTTACAATAAATTTTTTCATAACCCTTTAAGAAAAAGTGGGCTTATATATGGTTTGGTGAAACTAGTTTCAAAGTTTTTTTCTTTTATGTCTTTCATGTTTTAATATCTTATTTTCTATTCTCTTCCTTTACAATAGATATTTTTGACATGATATAAACTTATTTTTTTAATCTATTGCCAGCCATACTAACTATTTTAGGATAATATTCTGGACATTCAAATCTGTAACCATCGCATCTCTTGCAAGATTCGTGATTTAAATTTCTTGCAATAATCCTAAAATAACATTTATCTTCTAAATCTTCATTTCCTTTTTCTATTCTTTCACTCATGGGATTTTCTTCTTTCATATTATCTTTTACAACAATTAAACATTTTTTTCATTAGTTTAGATATTTTTGATATGATTAATCATCTATTTTTCACCAAAATTTAATTTTTAATATAATCTTAGCAAGTTCGTATGCTCTTGATTTTTCATAATCTTCTTTTATATGATAAAGATATTCTTGAACACCCTCTTTACCAAATTTTTTTTCAATAAAAGAAAGAAATCTTGGTATTTTTAGAATATTGTGCCTCTCTTCTTTCTCTTTTTTAGTAGAATAAAAACCCTCTACCCATTCATGCAGTTCTCTGTATTCTTTTCCTGTTCTTTTTAAACTTAGTTTAAAGTGTTCATTAATAGTTGGCATTTTATTTTTTTAAATCAATTTTTTTAAATTTTTTTAGGATTATCTCTTTTTGTTTATCATCAAGATGCATATCTGCCATCATAAATAACATACTGTTTTCTTTATCTATATGCTGTCTCAACAATCCAATTATGTGATTACCTGTTTCTATTAAATTATTAATGTTCTCTTCATTTTTAAACATTTCAATGGATTTTGTTAAATCTTGATGTTCAATAATCATCATTCCTGTTGGACCACCATCTCTTGGCATAAATTTCTCAATTTCAGGAAAAAACACTTTTTCTTCTTTATTTAGAGAATGCTTATTAAATTCTTTTTGAAGAATATTTATATTATTTTTAGATTGCTTAATATCTCTTCTGTTAAGATTTAATTCTAAACTATCTAATATTTTGAGAACTATATCATGCTCTTTTTTTAAAATTTCTGTTGGATTTTTGTCTGGCATTTTATATTCTTTTTTATAATCTTTAATTCTTAGGAGTAAAACAACAATACCCTATTTTATCGCATTCTTTTCTTATTTTTTCCCATCTCTCTTTTTCTTTAATAACCTCAATAGCCATAGGATACAAAATATTATCTTCCTTGTAAATGTGGTCTGGAAGCTCTTTAATTAAAAATTCAGCAACTTCCTTAACTTTTCTTACAAAATCTTGATAAGATAATTTTTCGCAGTTTTCTATAAGTTTATATAATTCCTTTTTCTTTGGTTTTATATCCTTA
>JBBSXH010000002.1:0-4805 GCA_038045865.1 Nanobdellota archaeon | reverse complement strand
TTTAAACCTGCCGATTTGTAAAAAATTATAGAATTAGTTTAGTTGGGATGTAGCCAATGTTTTAGTAACCTTTAAAAACCACTTCTTACATCAATTATTAACATGGCAAAAGGAATGTATCATTACATAAAACAAGCCTGGAGAAAGCCAGACAAAGAAAGATTAAGAGAACTTATGACTACTTGGAGAAATGAAAATAGGATTGTTAAACTTGACAAACCAACAAGATTAGACAAAGCAAGAGCTCTTGGTTATAAAGCAAAAAAAGGTTTTGTTGTTGTAAGAGTTAGAATTCAAAGAGGCGGAAGAAAAAGACCAAAACCAGTAAAAGGAAGAAAAACAAGAAAACAGACAAACAAACTAGTTTTAAAAATGAATTATAGATGGGTTGCAGAAGCAAGAGTCCAAAAAGAATTTACAAATTTAGAAGTACTTAATTCATATCCAGTAGGAAAAGATGGAACTAATTATTTTTTTGAAGTAATATTAGTAGACCCTGAAATGCCTGAAATAAAAAATGATAAAACAATAAACTGGATTTGCACTCCTGCAAATAAATATAGAGTTTACAGAGGATTAACATCAGCAGGAAAGAAGTCAAGAGGACTAAGAACAAAATCAAGAAATCTAAAGGTAAGACCAAGTTCAAGAAGTTGGGGAAATAAAGGGAAGTAAATTTTAATTCTAAATTGATTTACCAATTAAACTTTTAATATTTATTAAACTAGTCAGTATCTGTTAAATCATACTCGTTTTGGTTTATATTAATTAAGCTTTGATTTTAATTTCTTAAATTTGCAGATGATTAAATTAATTTTTGAAGATGATTTACATAGCTCTGAATACAATAAACATATCGATTAAGATTATAACCTTATTAGAATAAAAATAAATTCAGGTTAAATTCATCTTCCTGAATTTATGATTAAACAACCTTTTTTCTTTTCAAAACATTTAATAACTTCTAAACATTTTTAAAATTATAAAGAGGACAAACTATAAAATGCTCTACTCACAACTCTGCGAAACATATGAAGAACTTGAAAAAAATCCATCAAGATTGAAAAAAACAGAAATTCTTTCAGAATTTCTTAGAAAATTGAGAAAAGAAAAATCTGATTATCAAATCATCTATTTACTGCAAGGAAAAGTATATCCTGACTATGATGAAAAAGAATTTGGAATTTCAGAACAACTATGTATAAAGGCTTTAGAAAAATCTTCAGGAATTTCTAAAAAAGAAATAATATTAAAATGGAGAAAAACAGGAGATTTAGGATTAGTTGCAGAACAAGTTATTGGAAAGAAAAAACAAGATACATTATTTTCACATAAACTAACAACAGAAAAAGTCCTTGTAAATCTTCAAAAACTTCCTAAATTAGTAGGAAGCGGAACAGTAGACAAAAAAATGTCTTTGATTTCAGAATTATTAACTTCTGCTTCAGGAATAGAAGCAAAATATATTATTCGAACATTACTAAGTCAGCTAAGAATAGGAGTTGCTTCAGGAACAATAAGAGATAGTATTGCTGATTCTTGCTCTGGAGTTTCAAGAAAGGAGATTGAAACTTCAGGAATTCCGATTCCTGAGAGTGCTCAGAAATTAAAAATTTCTGACACCTCAAAGAACCTTGGTTCTTTAGGTAAAGAAAAATCAAAAGAATTCACAGAAGCAGTAGAAGATTCTTATAATAAAGTTACTGACTTTGCATTAGTCTTTGAAAAAGCCTGTAAAGGACTAAAAGAATTACAAGCAACAACTCTTTCTCCAGGACATCCAATAAAAGCAATGCTTGCATTAAAAGCAGAATCTATTGCAGATGGTTTTGAAAGAGTTGGGAAACCTGCAATCTTTGAATATAAATATGATGGATTTCGTTGTACGTCGGGAAATACTAAATTATATATAAAAAAGAAGGGATTTGAGTCTATAAGGTTTATAAAAATAGGAGATGAAGTATTAACTCATAAAGGAAAATTTAGAAAAATAACTGCAATAAATAAAAGAAGAATAGAAAAAAAAGAAAGATTATTTGAAATACAATCATTTTATGGGGACAAATTTAAAATATCTGAAAAACATCCTTTACTCATTTTTAGAAAAAAACCACAATGGATTAACATAGAATCTATAACAAAAAAAGATAAATTATTATTTCCAATCCCAAAAATAAATATTAAATTTCCTTATCAAAATAAACTAATTTTAGAAGATGAATCAGGATATTCTAAAAAAATAAAACTAAACAAATTTTTCTTTAGATTTTTAGGATATTGGATAGGTGATGGGTTTACAAATGATTTTCATAACACAGAAAGAGTGGGGTTAATATTTAATTTAAAAAAAGAAAAAGATTTGTGCAATTTTTATGAGCAAAATATAAAGAAATTTTTTGGGATAAAAAAAATAAGCAAAAATATCCATAATGGAGCAATTTATTTATATTGGAGAGACAAATCATTAAGAATTTGGTTATCAGAACATTTTAGGAGAGAATGGAGAGGAAAAACCTTACCAGATTGGTTTTTTGGAATAAACAAAAATCAATTTGATCACTTTATAAAAGGATGGATAGAATCTGATGGATATACTGATAAACTTAACAGAACTAGTATCACCACAAAAGAAAGAGATTTAGCTATGTTTGCTTCTTTACTAGGTCTTAAATTTAAAAAAATAATTGGAATAAAAAAATTTTGTATAAATAAAAAGGATTATTACAAATTAGTATTACCTAAATCTCAGAGAGGTTATGCTATACTTAATAAAGATTATTTCTCAATAGATATTTATAAAATAAATGAAATCAAAAAACCTTATCCAAGAACAAATCTCTATAATATCCGAGTAGAAAAAGATGAAAGTTATTGCAGTTCTATGATAACATTGCATAACTGTATGATAAACAAAGATGAAAAAGGAGAAATAAAAATTTTCACAAGAAGATTAGATAATGTAACAAATCAATTTCCAGATGTTGTTGAATATGTTAAAGAACATGTAAAAGCAAAATCTTTTATTTTAGATTCAGAAGCAGTTGGTTATGATAAAAAAACAAAAAAATATACTCCATTTGAAGCTGTTTCTCAGAGGATTAAAAGAAAACACAATATACAAGATTTAATAAAAAAATTACCAATTGAATTAAATGTTTTTGATATTTTATACTATGAAGGAAAATCTTTGTTAGATGAACCTTTTGAAAAAAGAACTCAAATATTAAGAAAATTAATCATTCCTCAAAAATATAAAATAAGAACTGCTCATCAATTAATTACTTCTGATGAAAAAGAAGCAGAAAAATTCTATAAAGAAGCACTGAAAGATAATCAAGAAGGAGTTATGATAAAAAATAAAGATTCAAAATATCAACCAGGTGCAAGAGTTGGACACATGCTTAAACTTAAACCTTCTGAAAATGAATTAGATTTAGTCATTACTGGTGCAGAATATGGGAAAGGAAAAAGAGCAGGAGCATATGCAACATTTACATTATCTTGTTTTGATGAAAAAAATAATAAGTTTGTAGAAATAGGAAAATCTTCTGGATTAAAAGAAAAAGAAGAATTGGGATTGTCTTTTACAGAATTAACAAAAAAATTAAAACATTTAATTATAAAAGAAAATGGAAGAGAGGTTTCAATAAAACCTCATGTTGTTGTTACAATATTATATCAAAATATCCAAAGAAGCCCAACCTATTCATCTGGTTTTGCACTAAGGTTTCCAAGAATAACTGCTCTTCGTCCAGACAGAAGTATAAATAGTGTCGCAACACTAAAAGAAATTGTGCATGATTATGAAAGACATGCACTGAAAGTGAATTATTAAAAAGTTATAAATTCCTAAATATCTAAGAAGATTTCTGGGGTTATTATTTTTATTCCTCGAAATTCTTTTAATCTTAAAAGATGATTATCCTGACTAATTATATAATCCACTTTTCCTTCAAATGCACATTCTAATATAATATTATCTTTAGAATCTTCTTTTACAATATCTAATTTTTCTAAAGGTTGGACTATTGTTGAGATAGAAATTATTTTTTCTACGGTTCTTCTAATTTCAAGCCCCTTATCTTTTATTTTATCTTTAATCTCTTCATAATCTAAAACTTGAGAAAATTCTTCAATTATTTCTTTAGAAAGAATTAATTCTACTTCTTGATTTTCTATTCTTTCTAAAATTTTATCAGAAGCCCCTTTCCAAAAAGAGCTAGAAATAAGCACATTTGTATCAACAGTTATTTTCATCTTTAAATAATTGAAAATTTATTTAGTTTATTTTTTTGCTCTTTTTTCAGCTCTAAATCTATGTATCATATCAACAACATCTTCTTCTCTCATCCCTGATTTTTTCATAGCCTCTTTTAGAGGTTTTGTTATTTCAGCAAAAGTTTCCATTGAAACTTTTTTCACTATTAAAGAATCTCCTGTTAAAGCAAATAAAATTTTGCTTCCTTCTTTTAAGCCCATATCTTCTCGAATATTGTTAGGAATACATACTTGCCCTCTTGAGCTTAAAGTTACCATTTCAATTTGATCTACCATGTTTGTTTACCTCCTATAAATTTAATCTTACTTATAAGATATATCTTATTTATAAATGTTTCCATTTTAATCTTCTCCTTAAATTAAGCAAAACAAGTTTCAAGCTTAATTTTTATTCTTGTTAATAATGTTATGATTTAATCGCTTTGTTTATCATCTGCAAAGCGGGTAAGATTTATACATTATCAAAAGTTAAAAGAAAAATATCTAATTCTTCCTTTAAAAACCCCTTCCCCTCTCCTCGACACCAA
>JBBSXH010000001.1:0-3191 GCA_038045865.1 Nanobdellota archaeon | reverse complement strand
ATAGTATTTAAAGCATAATTTTTTAAATACCATTATCTTTAAATATATAGAAAAAGAGATATTAAAATGACTAAAGATACTCAATATGATTATGAACCTGAATTAGATATTTTACATGTTTATTCTTCAGAAATTCAGGATGGAATTAAAGGATGCTTGTCTATTGGAGATTTTAATATTGATGTAGGAACAGATAATAAAATTATAGGTATTGAAGTAGAAGAAGCAAGCAAAAATCTTAGATTAAAATCTGATGTTCTTTCTTCTTTGGATAATGCAGATATTGTGATTAGAAAGACAAGGAGTATGCTTTTTATGGGTGTTGGAGTAACAAAAGGATTGATTAATTCTTCTGTTCAAATGAGTACTCCTTCTAATAACCTACAGATTCAAACCATAAATTAAATACTAACTTCATATCTTCTTGGTACAGCTCTTTCAAGATTTCTAAAAATTCTCATTGCTTGAAATATTTTCGGAGGGATTTCATCTAAAAGATAACCTATTTTAACAAAAACATTAGTGCTTTCTTCATAACATAAAGTATATTTATTTCCTCTTTCACCTTCTCTTTTAAATCCTCTTTTTATTAACTCTGATTTTTCATGTATTTTTTTAAGTTCAGATAAGTCAATATTGTGTCTTGGTTCATTTCCAAATGTATTTGTAAATTTATCTCTATAAAAATAAGGATGAATTTTAAATTCTTCAAATTTTTTATTTTTTAAAATTTCTTTTATCTTGGTTACATCCTCTTTTGTTAGAGGGATATTTTCTTCATAATCTCCCATTAAAAAAGATAATCAAACTAGTTTAAATAAACTTATATTTCTAATTTTGAATAATTGTTAATCATAATTATTTGATTTTGATTTCTTAAGCTTTGGAATTAAATTCAAATAGTGAATGGTTGGAATTGATTAATCTATTTCCTTCTTAGATTTAATAATTATCTTATAATATATTACCTTTTTTGGTTTTTGATTAAAATAATGGTTTAATATTTTTTCTTTATCTCCTTTAATTTTGTCTAAATTAATTGGTGGGAGGATATTTTTTTGACTATACATAAACTCCCCTATTTTAAAATTTTTATTAATTGAAGCCATTGCTAAACCTTTTTTAGCAGATTCTTCTAAATCTTCAATCTCCTTTTTAGTTAATTTTGTTTTGCAGTAAAATTCAGTTTCAAATTCAAATAATCTTTTATTGCTTTCGTTATCAATAACAACAGAACCATTAAGAGATTGTTTTATCAAATCTCTTATAAAGTTATTAAATTCTTGTTCCTGTTTTTCGGGTTCTTGCCTTATTTCTTCTTCAAATTCATTAAAACAATTTTTACAAAGTATAGTAGGGTTTCCGTTATTATCATATCCTCCATATTCTGTTCCTCTATATTCTTCTCCGCATTTTTCACATTTGTATTTTTTAGACCAGAACATAGACTTATTTAATAAAAAGAATATTTAAACTTGTTTATACAAAAAGCCCAATTAAAATAACAAAAACAATCTAATAACAACCTTTAAAAATAATATTCCTCACCCATAGATATACAAAATGCAATTCATAGACATATTACACAATCTTCCTGAAGTAAAGGGTCCTATTGAAAAAAAACTTAGTTTTAATGTTAAGTTAAAATGGACATTGATAATTCTTATTTCATTTTTTGTTCTCGCTAATATTGCTCTATATGGTCTCGCTGGAAATGCATTGTCAAGATTTGAATATCTTGCTATCATAATGGGAACTGATTTTGGTTCTATTATTAGTTTAGGTATTGGTCCTATTGTATTGGCTTCTATTATTCTTCAATTATTAGTTGGAAGTAAAATCATAGATATAGATACCTCAACTGTAGAAGGAAAAAAGTTTTTCCAAGGATTGCAAAAATTATTAGTATTCTTTTTTATAATCTTTGAAGCAGCAATATATGTTATAATGGAAGGACTTGCTCCTGATGTAAGATTAGGGGCATATGGCCCAATTATTTTAATAGTACAATTATGTTTAGGAGGATTAGCAATATTATTTATGGACGAGCTTTGTAATAAATGGGGTTTTGGTTCAGGAGTTAGCTTATTCATCGCTGCAGGAGTTGGATGGAGATTAGTTTCTGCTGCTTTTGGATTTATAGGTCCACAAGGAAATTTTCAAGCATCAGGAAAAGTAATTGCTTTTGTTATAAGCTTAATGAATGCAGATTCTCAAGGAATGATGTTGTCCCTTGCTGCAATTTTATCCACATTAATTTTATTTTTAGGAGTTGTATGGGCTCAATCATTAAAAATTGAAATTCCTTTAAGTTATGATAGATTAAGAGGATATACAATGAAATGGCCATTGCAATTCTTCTATGCTTCAGTAATTCCAGTTATTTTAACTGCAGCACTAATTGCTAATTTGCAATTATTCGGAGGACTATTGCAAAATTGGTTAGGGAATCCAACATTTTTAGGAAATATTGTTGATGGAAGAGCTGTTTCAGGATTTTTATACTGGGTTTCTTCAACAGATATTGTAAGTGCAATAATTACAGGAAGCTGGCAGTGGAGTCTATTAGGACAAACAATTATTCATATTTTATTTTATATGGTGCTTGCTGCTATGTTCTCTGTGTTCTGGATAAAAACAAGTGGAATGGATGCTTCAAATCAAGCACAAAATATTTTAAAATCAGGTTTGCAAATTCCTGGATTTAGAAAAGATGAAAGAATTTTAGAATCAATTTTGTCAAGATATGTAATGCCTCTTACAGTTATGGGAGGACTGGCAATTGGATTATTAGCAAGTGTTGCAAATGTTCTCGGAACATTAACTGGCGGAACATCATTATTATTAGGAATTATGATTATCTTTCAGTTCTATCAAAATATTGCACAGCAACATGCAATGGATATGAATCCAGCAATGAAAAAAATGATGGGTGCTTGATTAGTCATTTCTATAATTTAAACTTACGATGTTGGTAATGTGTAAATCTTACCATTTTTGCAGATGATAAGATTAAGTTATGTGAGATTTAGATAATTTTACAGATGAAAAATATTAATTCATAGAATATATTTTATTCCTACAAAACTTCTTGCTAATCTCCCTCTTAATTTGGACTATTACATTAATAGAAAGTAAAAAATTCAAGTTAAACTTGTTTTCTTGAATTCTAAATTAAACTAGCATTTATG